>CAZGYK010000048.1:0-9997 GCA_964530485.1 uncultured Oscillospiraceae bacterium | reverse complement strand
TTTTATCTCGTAACGCCGAACAACGGAACGCTGACCCATTTGTTTCGTTATGTCGGGGTAGAGGAGATTCGGATTATTGATGAAGATCTCCATATGCGAGCTTCCGGGGAGCACTCCTATACATTTCATGGAAGAGACCTCTACGCGAATGTAGGCGCAAAGTTAGCTTCTGGTCAGATTGACTACGAGGAAGTAGGGGAAAGCGTTGCGGTTGAAAATACGGTTCTCTTGGAGATCGGAGATGTCGTACTTACGCCGACAAGCGTTAAAGGTAGTATCGATATTCTAGATGTCAGGTTTGGGAGCCTTTGGACAGATATTACAAGAGAAGATTTTCTCAGTCTAGGAATTCAGTATCAGGACAAAGTAGAGATAACCATCAAAAATGGAAATACTCTCGTATACAACAACCGAGCAGTATTCGGGAAAAGTTTTGCCGATGTCTATGTGAGCGAGCAAATCGTTTATGTCAATTCACTTTTGAGGATGGCTGTTGCAATCAACCAGGGGAATTTTGCGAAGGCATATTCCGTTGGGACGGGTTTGCAGTGGTCGATCGAGTTCAAAAAGGTGGAATAACGAATTCGCCCTGCTGGTTTGCAGGGCTTTTTTCAAACACGATTCATAGGATTTAATGGCAGATGGAATGAAGGCGGCTTCATTTGTGGGTAAGTTGGGGATGGAGAGAAAGAATATGGTGAACAACGTTCGCCAAGATAAAAAAATGCCATTTCTTTGTATTCTAAGTCAGTTCTTTATTTGTTTCGGATTTCTGATATCTTTCGGAACTATGCCGGATATGAAATATAGGATTGTACTTGGCTTTTTTATGCTCCTTGGGTTGATGATTGGCGGACTTCTGATCGGAAGGACAAGAAAAGTGGACACCGCTGTGATTTTGGTTTCGTCAATCGCGGCGATTTTGATTTTGTTCCTTGTGGAAGGAAGACGGGACAAGTCGTTTTGTTTTGCGACGTTCTTTTCGTGTATCGGATTATTGTTGTCTGTTGCGAACTGGCGCAGCTCAAAACTCTTTGCGCGCAGAAATCTTGTTGTATGGCAGGCTATTGTTTTAGCTGTTGCGCTTATGCTGTTATTTCTATTTAATATGAGTACTAGTTCGTCAACAATAAGGCGGGCGCTCCTGGTGTTTTCGGTTTGTTCGGCAGCATTGATTTTGCTGTTACACGCAGAGCTTCACCGGTTTTATGAAGCAAAAAGAGAGGGATTTAAGGCAACGATTGCAAGGATGCGGGGACGTTTCCCTGAGAGCGGGAAATGGAATATTGTTCTTCTGATCGCCATTCTCGCAGCCACGGTCAGTATTTTTTCGAACACAATGATTACTGATTTTATTGCAGGCGGAAGCCTCGTTGGTCATGACGCTTTTGATTCACAAGCGATATTGTTGTTTTCGGGGATCGGGTTCCTTTTAGCCGGCGGAGCACAATACTGGAAGGGCCCGCTGTTTCAGCTAATATTAAGCTGTTTTTTGACAATTGTGTCAGAGGTTTTTTTAATTGTCTATTCCGGAAGTATTTATTCCGGCTGGGTTTTTGCAATATATTTGATTGGACATTCGGGAATTACTCTTTTTGTTCTGTCTATTCCGTGTATTGCGTTAAGCTATATCTCTTCGCCCTACAAAAGCATCATGGGCGTCATTTTCTATTCTTTGACTTATGCCGGATCTTCCTTCTTTAACTGGGTGTTTCGGTTTAACGGGGGGATTGTGGAAGCGTTAGGCCTTGATACGCTGCTGGTTCTTGTGCTTCTCGTCTCGTCGGTATGGCTATGGATGGGCTATCAACTCCAGCGCCAAGGTAAACGGTTGAATGAGGCTAGAAACATAATCAAGCTTCTCCGAGGCGGAAATTCCGAACCGGCAAATCTGACCAATCGTGAACGGGAGGTTATGAAGTTGCTAATGGAGAGGCGGGACAGAAGCGAGATCGCCGAGATTTTGGATATCAGTTTTTCGACAGTTAATAAGCATGTCGTTTCGATCTACAAAAAGGCCGACTGTTCAAGCCACATCGAACTTTTGGCGAAATACACCAAAATCTACTAGTTGTTTTACTACTGACAGAGCAATAACAAGATATTGCGGTTCTTTTAGACATTTGTGTCTATATACAAATTGTGAATAATATGTTACTTTGTAGGTGTACTTTAACAGAAAACGCAAAATGATGGGGACTTAAGAGGTGTGGCATGCAATTTGATCTATTAGGGATGATAGATGTTCAATCGGTACAAAAATTGCAGGATACGTTTGCTTCAATAACCCGCACAATGGCGTATATTGTCGACTCGAGCGATGAAATTCTGACTCAAGAATCAAAATTGCAGGGGATTTGTCGTCTTGCAGACGGCATTCATGAATGTAAAAAAGATTGCTTTGAAAAAAATGTAAAGCCGCTCTGTGAAAAATGTAAAAAAACCGGGAAGGCAGAGCTTGGATCTTGTCCCATCTCGGGATTGCCGATTGCGGCGGTTCCGCTCATGATTAATGACAATTATCTCGGAAGTTGGATCATCGGCCAGATTCGGTATGAAGACCCATCGCTTGAGAGCATCACCAAGCTGGGTGTGTCCCTCGGGAAGCGACCGGATGCCGCGTTTCGGCTTCTCTATGATATCCCTCAGATTCCTGTGGGAAAATACGAGGAAATATTTGAGTTCCTTCAAGAAATGACAATCAAGCTTGTCAATCTGGATCTATCTAGAACGGCGTTCCGCAGGTTTGTCGACTCGAGCTCAGCAGCAATGTATGTAGTTGATTATGATACCGGAAATATCCTGATGGCGAACAAGGAATATTCTCGGATGGTTGGAAAACCGATCAAAAAAATTATCGGAATGAAATGCTGGGAAACGGTTGATACTAGAAAGACCCAGCGATGCACTCAATGTCCGAGAGAAAAACTTACCGTAGAAGACAACACGCCGGGCGAAATATACCATACTCGTACCTATAACGAAGCGTTCAAGCAATGGCACAGCCGTACCGACCAGGCGATCGAATGGGTTGACGGGCGTCTTGCGCATGTTGTGACGATTATGGACGTCACCAAGGAATATGAGATGGAGCGCGGGCTTTATAAGCTTGCGTATTTTGACCGACTGCTCGATTTGCCGAACGGGATTAAGTTGATTCGCGATTTAGAAGAGCGCAGGGAACAGGGCAACGACCCAAAACTGATCTTCTTTAACATCGCTGCGATGAAACAGTTGAACGACGTCTACGGCCGAGAGAGCGGGGACGAGCTTCTCCGGCAGGTCGCGAGCTGGCTAAAAAAACAGCCGGTCCACGGATCAAACATTTATCGCGTAGACGGAGACGAGTTTTGTATAGTATTAGATAATGTTTCCTCGAAAGAAGCTGAGGCAGTAGCGAGCGGGATTTTCAAACGATTTTCTGAACCCTGGGCGTTGGAAGAAGAAAGCAAATCACCGAGCTACTATAGCGGCGTATCCATTTTTGTTATTTCCGAAATCTCCGGTGTTATGATTTCTGAGATATTTGATCTTGTCAGAAGAATGCTTGATATTTCGCGCTATGAAGGCCGGGTTGTCGTCTACGATATTGAGATGGACTCTGCCGCGAAAAAACAGGCCCGGCTTGCAGTTGAACTTAAAAACTGTGTAAAGAACCGTATGCAGGGATTCGAGGTACATTACCAGCCGATCATTGAGTTGGCCAGCGGAAACTGGAAAGCGGTAGAAGCCCTCTGCCGGTGGACATCCCCGAGTTCCGGAAGAATTAAGACGGAGATTTTTATCCGCGAAGCCGAGCGCAAGGGAATGATCAACCTGATCGGCGAATGGGTTTTAAGCACGGCTGTATCTCAATGTAAGGATCTCGGTCTAGATCGTCATGATGACTTTTTCCTGTCGGTCAATATTTCTCCGATTCAGCTGATGGACAAACGTTTCGTATCCATGGTTGAGCGGATATTGAAGAAGAACGGATATCCGGGTGAAAAGCTGACGCTTGAAGTGACCGAGAGTTCTGAATTTGTCTTTAACGACTATACTTCGGGGATGATAGAGCGCCTTAGCGAACTGGGCGTTCGGATGGCTCTCGATGATTTCGGGACGGGATATTCATCCTATAACAGTCTGAGAAGTTTGCCTGTCAGTTTCTTAAAGACCGAGCGGGAATTTATTTCCGGAATTGAACAGGACAGGTACCTCCAGTATTTTTATTATGCAGTCTCAGAACTGACGCATGCCAACGGGATGAAGATGATAGCGGAAGGGATCGAGACCAAGGAACAGCTTGAGATTACACGGAAAAATGGAGCGGACTATTTCCAGGGGTTCCTTTTTGCAAAGCCGATGCCGATCCACGAACTCGCGCGAAAGCTCATTCATTTCGAAACTGTCCACCCCGATCTAGGAGCGCGGATTTTCAAATGGAAGGAACCCGAGAACTGGGAGAGCGAAAGCGCAGTAGTTCAGTCTCTTGACAACATGAATACGGTCAACGTTGCGATAGCTCCTGAGAGCTGTGAGATTTTATGGGTAGATAAGTTTACCGAGCAGAAGTATTGTGACGGAGAGAGTATCATCGGTCAAAAATGTTATGAAGCAATTTTTGGTAGAAAGAATGTCTGTCCGACCTGCCCGATGCGCGCTGTTATGGGTGGAAAGGATGATAATGGGCCAACAGTTGAGTTTTACAACGAGTATTGGAAGAGACAGTTTATCACTTTTGGCAGAAAACTGCCGTGGCCTGGAAGGAACCCTGTCTACCTTGAGTCATCGTTAGATGTTTCGGATTTACAGGAACATTGGGTTGACGATCTTGATATGGATATCCTTAAAGCTCTAAGAGATGAGGAAAACCAGGACAGCGAGGCGGACGAATAAGATCCCGTTTAGAATCATTTAAAGAAACGCCCTGATTTTCGGGGTGTTTCTTTTGCCTTAGGTTTCCTTTAGAAGGTTCATTTGTTATAATTGTTTTAGTATCAATTGTGATCGGAGGAATTATTTTTGAAAAAGCTGTTAAACGCGCCGGAACACGTGATGGATGAGACTATATCGGGATATGTGCTCGCGAATCAGAAGCGCCTTTCTCTTCCCGAAGGGACCCATAACATCATGAGGCGGATTCCAAAAGATAAGGGAAAGGTCAAGGTAGTTGTCGGCAACGGCGGGGGCCATGAGCCGGGGCTGATGGGATGGGTTGGTTTCGGAATGTATGATCTAGACAGCCTCGGCGACGTCTTTTCCGCCCAGCCGGGAAAAGTCTTTTTTGAGGCGATAGATGCTTTGGATGATGGTAGTCCCATTCTTTTGACCATTGCTAACCATGCAGGAGACGTCATGAATGGCAACTTGGCGTTCAGCAAGTGTCAGAAAAAGGGGATGGATATAGAGAAGGTCCTGTTTTATGACGATATCGCTTCCGCGCCAAAGGGAATGGAAGAAGAACGCCGCGGGATGGCGGGAATGATGTTTTCGATTAAGTGTGCAGGTGCTATGGCGGAAAAGGGCGCTTCGATAGCGGAATGTATTCGCGTCTTTAATAAGGCGAGAGACAATGTCCGCACGCTTGCATTGACGCTGACAAACTGTACCCACCCGGTAACCGGGCTTTTGATGATGGAGACGCCCGAAGACGAGGTTGGAATGGGCGCCGGAGTTCATGGGGAGAGCGGAGCCGACGTTGTCAAATTCGCGCCGAGTGCAGAGCTGATGAAAATTGCTGCCGACCGTCTGATTGAAGATTTACCGTATCAAGAAGGTGACGAAGTTTGCCTACTGTTGAACGGTATGGGCTCGACAACCATGATGGAGCTGTCGATTGCTTACCGCGATTTGTGCAATTACCTGAAAAGCCGCGGTATATCGGTATATGACGGAACAGCGGGAAACTATATTACGACGCAGGAAATGGGCGGAGTTTCGATTTCTTTTATGAAACTGGATGCGGAACTAAAAGAATGCTGGGACGCGCCCTGTAGCACGCCGGCATATACAAATCTTTAGGCAGGTGGATAATGGATACAATAGAGGGAAAACAATTAGTCGGTATGATCTGTCATGCAGCCGACAGGATTTCGGAAAACCGGGATTATCTTTGTAAACTGGACAGCTTTGTTGGTGACGGCGACCATGGGGTTACCGTTGCGCGCGGGTTTTCTTCAGTAAAAGCGGAGCTTTCTGGACTGGAGAACAAATCGGTTGAGGAGATTCTTGAAACCGTTGGAGATACGCTTTCCTCTACGATGGGAGGGGCGATAGGCCCGATCTTTGGGGCGATATTTTCGGGAATGGCTGAGGAGGCTTCTGATCATATCGGGACGAAAGAATTGACCTTGATGTTGGAATCGGGACTCGATACGGTTATGGCGGTAGGAGGAGCAGCGGTAGGCGACCGCACTTTGGTAGACGCGCTTTCTCCGGCGGTCGATTCGCTGGTTGCGGATTCCAAACGGGATGTTCCGCTTTTCGAAGCGCTGGTCCATGCCGCCGAGGCTGCCGAACAGGGAGCGGAAGCGACCAAAGATATGGTCGCGAAAAAAGGGCGGGCGAAGTTTTTACAGGAAAAGTCTAAAGGATATCGCGATGCGGGAGCGTCATCGATGCAGATTGTTCTTGCCGCATTCGCGGAATACTGTAGCGAAAACTGATAGATGAAAAAGAAGGCCGCTGATAGCGGCCTTCTTTTTTAGATTTCTATTCGCCAAAGTATGAGGTGACAACCTGTTTTGCCATCTCACACCATTTCCAGAGCCTCCACGGTTCACCCTGAAGGGTGATAAGCGTTTTCATGTTAATTACAAGGTTTGTATCATACTTGATGGCGAGCTCGAGGACATGTTCGAGCTCCTTTTTTAGATAATCCATGTTCGGACTGGTTCCAAGAGCAAGATAATTCGAATTCGGCTTAAAACTGACGACGCAGCTTTTACCGATCTGTTCAAAGACCGATTCGGCGTCGCTATACGGTGAACAGGATAGCTTGCGGAGATTCTTGAATGTATCTTTGAGAAGGGCTACCTTGTTGTCGAGCCTTTCGCAACATCCATATGAATAAAGCGGAAATTGTCCGGACCATTTTGTCTCATAGTGAAACGCAAATTCCTCGGTCATTTCCGGAGAGACGCAGGTCATGATCTGGTCGCAGTTCTCCCCCCAGATATCCGAAATCTTTGCGCCGATTCCCGACTCGGTAGGCAAAGGAAGCGCGCTTGTAAGGCCGATACAGTTGTTTCCGACATTTTTAAAAGCATTGTTGGAAGAGAGGATTCCGAGAGCTTCATACTGGCGAATCCGCGAAATCTGGGCATCGATATACCGTTCAGCGGCCTGCTTCATCAATTCCGGTTCCAAAGCGAAAAAAAGCATACCCTGATCGATTCCGGTCCAGGTCATGATATCATCCATCGGCGTACAGTTAAACTGGCTTCGCCCAAAGAGTTTAACCGGAAGAATGCCGTCGAAGATTTCGCGTAAAAGCGAAAGACGCTGCATCGTCAGTTCTTCGTCATAGCTGACAACGGGGTTTTTTATTTTCTCAAGATCGTCGAGCGAAAAAATTTGTTGTTCATAGTGAACAGCGTTTTGATAACGGTTTTCTGGGGAGAGGTTTACCGTAGGTTTGTCCCCTTCGATCCCAAATCCGGTATCGTGGTAGACAACCGGACATTCGATAAATGGTTCGATAACGCGGTCGCAGCGCAGGTGTTCCCATTCATAGAGCAAAAGGAGAAGCGACTGCTCGACTCCGCTTAAAAACGCGTCGCTGATTGTCGTTGTCAGTTCGTTTTCATAATCCAACATATAGAGAGGACAGTCGCGCACATGGATGACAGGGCGCTTGGATTTTAGATCGTTGACCGAGGTCCAAAGATCGCGGTTTCGCGATTGGATAGAAAGCGAAGAAAGTTCGGCAACTCGTTTTCCGAGTTCCCTAAGCCTCGCGTAATCGGATTTCTGGATCATCAGGATACCTCCTAATATTGATTCAATTTGTCTTTGAGAAATCGATTGGCGAAGGAAAGATCGGCTTTCCAGTCTTGTTGACCGGTATACCAAAATTCGGCGAGGTACCGCCGAACTCCCATTTGTTTCGCGGTTTGGATCAGAGCGGAAAAATCAACATGACCGGTGCCGTAAGGAACCTCGCGGTATATCCCCGGCAGACTCTCTTTTAGGTGGAGGGCGGCGAGATGAGACGATCCGGAGCGAAGGTCCGAGAGGACGTCAGTTCCATAAAGCTTTGCAGCGTTTGTGATGTTTCCGGTATCGGGGTAGACCTGAAGATAGGGTGAATTGATCTGTTCAACCCATTTTGTTGCTTTTTCAACGGTGTCGATAAACGCGGTCTCCATCGTTTCAAACGCGAGCATTACGCCATGCTTCGCCGCGAATTCAACCGAAAGCGAGAGGCCTTCGGAAAATAGCGCACGGGTTTCTTTGGACGATTCTTCATAGTATACGTCATATCCGGCAATTTGAATCAGGCGTATTCCAAGGTCTTTCGCCAAGAGGATAGCCTTTTTCATGATGTCGAGCGCCCGTTTTTGCGTTTCGGGGTCATTGCTTCCTAGCGGGTATTTCCGATGGCCGGAAAGGCAGATCGATTCAAACCGGATTCCTTCGCGCAGCATAGATTCCGCCAGCGAAACCCGGTCTTCAAGCGGCATAGTAAGCCTTGAAAGTTTCACATCGCTCTCATCAATACTGAGTTCTACAAAATCGAATCCGTATTCCTTTGCCGTTTGAAGCTTTTCGACAAGCGACAGCGTCTCAGGCATCGCTTTTTCGTAAATCCCGAGCAGGTAGTTATTCATGGCTGTACCTTGCCTGAGTCGATGAGCGTTTGAACATCAATCCAAATTCCATCGAGCGAAAGAAGAACTTTTTTATAGAGCGCATATCGTTTAGAATACGCTTTATGGTTTTGATCGTTTGGAAGGTATCTAGCTTTTGTACGGGACATCGCGTTGGCAGCTTCTGAAAAATCGCCGTATTCTCCGACCGCGACCGCAGCCGCCATCGCAGAGCCAAGCGCCCCGGTCTCATTGATATCGACGACCTCGACGGGGTAGTTTAATATGTCGGCGAACATCTGGGACCAGACCTCGGATTTTGCAACGCCGCCTGCGAGACGGATACAGGAGGCCTTTTCTTTTCGGGATGCCTCAAGTTTTTCGAAGTGATATTTGTGGCTGAATGCGATTCCTTCGTAGATCGCCTTCAGGATATGCTTTCTCTCGTGGTAGTTGCTCATTCCGACAAGACTGGACTTGGCGTTTGGATGAACATTACTTCCCATCAGGAACGGGGTGAAAACCGGGCAGAATTCAGAGGCGGGAACCGAGGAAATCAGCTTGTCGATCTGCTGGTAGACGGATACTCCTGACTTTTTCGCTTCCTCCTTCATTTCGGTAAGCATCGTATTGATAAACCATTCATAGTTGCCGGCGGAAGTTGGGCTGGATTCTTCGATTAGATAGTATTCCGGAAGACAGAACAGCGAGTTGAGCGCGACCTTTCCGTCTAGAACAGGTTCTTTTTGAATGTATTCGTTGATGCTCCAGGTTCCGGCTATCATACAGACCCTGTCTTCGCGCGCTGCGTCGACGGCGATCGCGCAAGCATCAATGTCGAACATCCCTCCGGCAACAGGCGTTCCCTCGACTAGACCGGTTTTATCTGCCGCTTCTTTGCTGACAGCTCCTGCGATTTCGGCGGAATTACAAAGCGGCGGAAGTTTTTCTAGTATTTCCGAAAGACCGAAGAGCTTTAGCAATTCGGGGTCGTATTGTCTGGTTCTTAAATTCAGAAGATTCGCTCCAGAGTAGTCGGTAATCTCCGCTCTTGGGGTATTGGTCAGACGAAATCGGACATAGTCCTTACATTCGAAAACCCATTCGGTTGCTTCAATAACACCGGGTTCATGATCTTTTAACCAGGCAAGAGAGTTCCTGATAAATATGAAGTTGTCCGCGAAGACGGTGAGGTCGCCAAAGGC
>CAZGYK010000047.1:4525-10114 GCA_964530485.1 uncultured Oscillospiraceae bacterium | reverse complement strand
CAGGTTGATATCGCTGATATGGTCGACAATCTTCCGGTTGATCTCTTCCGGGACATTTTCATCAAAGCAACGATTACCAGCCTCCATATGAAACACAGGTATCTTTAGGCGTTTCGCAGCAATCGCCGCCAACGCGGAATTCGTATCGCCAAGAATCAACAATGCATCCGGCATTTCCTTCAAAAGAACCTCATAACTTTTTGCAATGATATTGCCGATTGTTTCTCCTAAGTGTCCGCCGGCAGCATCAAGATAGTGATCCGGTTCCCGAAGGCCAAGATCCTCAAAGAAGATCTGGTTGAGAGTATAATCCCAGTTCTGCCCGGTATGAACAAGAACATGATCAAAATACCGGTCACAGCATTTGATCACTTCCGATAACCGGATAATCTCCGGACGTGTTCCAACAATCGTCATAACCTTCTGTTTCGATGCCATAAGTCCCTCTATTCATCCATACTTAGCGAATTCTATACTTCTTCAAAAAAAGTATCCGGGTTCTCCGGATCAAACTCTTCGTTTGCCCAGATCAGCGTAACAAGAGTCTCCGTTTTGGAACAATTGGTGATGGAATGTGTATATCCTACCGGGATATCAACAACCATCGGATTCTCTCCGCTTACCCGATATTCGATCACTTCGGTCTCGAGTATTTTGCGGAAACGTATTACCGCTTCTCCGTGAATCACCAGAAATTTTTCAACCTTTGTATGATGCCAATGGTTCCCTCTCGTAATTCCCGGCTCTGTTGTAGAAACCGAAAACTGCCCCTTGTTCCCTGTTTTGAAAAACTCGTAGAAACTTCCTCTCGGATCGCTGTGGGCATTCAACGGGTAAGAGAAATCATCCGGTTCGAGATAGCTGAGGTAGGTCGAGTAGAGGGCTTTCTCAAGCCCGTCGAGCGCCGGCATTCGAAGCTCGTCCCGGCATTTCGGATATTCTAAAATCCGATCGGCCAACTCCCCAACGGTAATTTGATAGGTCTTTTCAACCGCGCAGTATCCATCCGGGCCCGGAATCGTTTTACCGGCGATAGAATTCTTAATCGAACAAAGCAGATCATCAATATAACAAAGCGTCAGTTCGCGCGAAGGATCATTGATCTCAATTGGAATCCCATGCGACGCGTTATAACAAAAAGTTGCAACAACGCTGTTGTAATTCGGGCGGCTCCACTTCCCAAAAAGATTGGGAAGCTTAAAGACATAGACCGGCGCCCCGCTCGTCATACCATATCGAAAGACAGCATTTTCAGCTTTCCGCTTACTGACTCCGTAGGCGTTATCCAGATCCGACTGAATTGAAGACGTAATCAAAAGCGGAGGAGGCGCATCGCTTGCCGACAGCTGCTCTACAAGCCACTCCGTCAACGCCGCGTTCCCTGTTTGGAATTCGGTCTCGTTTCTCGGGCGGTTTACGCCCGCAAGATGAACGACGAAATCAGCGATTCCGATGTAACGGATGAAATCTTCTGTAGACGTATCGATATCTACGGTCAACAATTCGTATCCTTCGCCTTTCGACAGTTCCGCGATTAGGTTCCGTCCAATGAACCCGTTTGATCCTGTTATGAGTATTTTTATCATACGAGACCTTCCTCGTGATGCCCCTCTTTTAACTGCGCTTGAATATACGGCAGCTTTAACAACAGCTCTTTAATTCCGGCTTCATCCAACAATTTTTGGTCGGAAGTATAGTCGGTCATTTCGCTGAGCGTCTCGCGCCCGGTGACCGTGAAATTGGCATAGTTGAGATCCCGCGTATCGTTCGGAATCCGATAAAAATCATCGATCCGTTCCGCTCCTGTCAGCTCTTCTCTTGAAATGAGCGTTTCATGCTTCTTTTCGCCATGGCGTGTCCCGATAATCCTTAAGTTTCCGGCATTTCCGAACATATCGTTGATGACTTTTGCAAGATCCAATATCGTTGATGCCGGAGCGAGAGGGATAAATGTGTCGCCGCGCCCGCCTTTAATAAACGCGAACAGGACCAAATCTACCGCTTCATCAAGCGACATGAGAAAACGGGTCATATCCGGGTCTGTTATCGTCAGCTGTTCCTTCTTTTTGGCCTGTTCGACAAAAAGAGGGATAACCGATCCCCGCGAAGCCATGACGTTTCCGTACCGGGTAATGTTAAATACTGTCTCGCTTTCAATATTTCGCGCGATCGAGCGAATTACCTTCTCTGCCATCGCCTTGCTCATACCCATCGCGTTGATAGGATAAACCGCCTTGTCGGTAGAAAGTAATACAAAGCGCTTTACTCCGTTTTCATAAGCAGCGCGCGCCGCATTTTCTGTCCCCATAATATTGGTTCTAACCGCTTCCATCGGATAGAACTCACAGGAAGGAACTTGCTTTAACGCCGCGGCATGAAAGACATAGTCTACTCCGGACATCGCCTGGTCAATGCTCCTATAATCGCGAACATCCCCGATATAGAACTTTACTTTGTCGTTGTGAAGGCGGGTTCTCATATCGTCCTGTTTTTTCTCATCCCTTGAGAAAATTCGAATCTCTTTCAATCCGGAATTTAAAAACCGCTGCAACACTGCATTCCCGAAAGAGCCCGTCCCTCCAGTAATCAGCAACGTCTTATCGTTAAAATCATCCGAAACTTTCTTGTAAAATCTGCTGTTATCCATCTTTTCCTCCACACTCGCCCACTATTTAAGATTTAGCATTTCACATACTTTTTCAAAACCCGGAAGTTCTTGATCCTTTTTCGAAACAACCGGAATGTCCTTTGGAGAAACCGGCCAGTCTATCCCAACCGAACTGTCATCATACCGGATTCCAAGCTCGTCTGTCGGATCATAAAACCGCGTACATTTATAGACAAACTCAGCTGTTGGGGAAACGACATAAAACCCATGCGCAAACCCCTCAGGCACATAAAGTTGTCTTTTGTTCTCAGAAGATAGCGCTACCCCGTACCAATTCCCGAATGTACGGCTCCCCTTGCGGATGTCAACCGCAACGTCATACACTTCTCCGTCAATGACCCGAACAAGCTTCCCCTGCGGATTGTTGACTTGAAAATGCATCCCGCGAAGAACGCCCTTTCGAGACTTTGAATGGTTGTCCTGTACGAACACGGCGTCGATACCGCCTTTTGAAAATGCATCCGCATGATAGGTCTCCATAAAAAAACCGCGTTCATCGCCAAATACGCTCGGCTCGATGACGGTTAGTCCATCAATTCCTGTTTTGATAAAAGTGAAGTTCCCCATGAAATGCTCCTTATTTGGAAACCGCGAACACGGTGCGGAATAAGATCTTGATATCTTCAAAAAAGCGATAGTCCCTCAGATATTCCAGGTTGTATACCATCTTCTTCGGAAGAATTTCCTGAAGATAAACCCGGTCGGTATCCTTCGCGTCAGTCAAAAGCCCCGCCTCATCTTTGTATCGGATACTTGCCGTCGATGTTACCCCCGCGGGCAGAAGAAGCGTCGCAAACATCTCGTCGGTATAATTTAGTACATATTTCTTTACTTCCGGCCGCGTTCCGACAAACGACATATCGCCCAAGAACACGTTGAAAATCTGCGGAAGTTCATCTAGCCTCAGCCGTCGAAGCCTGCCGCCAACCCGAGTAATTCGTCCATCTTTTTTTAACGTTACCAAGGGACCCGACTTGTCCGCGCCGCTTACCATGGTTCTGAACTTAAAAATCCGAAATTCTTTCAAATTTTTTGTCATGCGAATTTGCCGATAGAACACCGGGCCTTTGGAATCAGTCTTAATCATGACAGCGATAACGAGAAAAACAGGGCTTAACAAAACAATTAACAGCGTCGATACGACAATATCGAACGCCCGCTTAAAAATTAGCGAACGTCTTTTTTCGGCGAGCATGTCGTAATAGATTTTTACCGCCGGTGTCTGCATCTCCCCCGGCAACAGGCCGAATTCATGAATGAGCATTGCGAAACTCCGGAAGGGCAAGAACTTCAAGTAGTTGTTCCGCAACATAATCTACCTGTTCTTCCGACATCGTCGAAAAAAGCGGAAGCGTTACCGTTGCTTTAAAATAGTCGTAAGCGTTCGGGTAATCATCCATTTTAAAACCAAGATTTTTATAGGCAGTCAAGAGCGGAAGCGGCTTAAAGTGTACATTTAAAAATACGTCGCGTTCTCCCATCAACTCAATCAATCGATTGCGCTCATCCGGGCCGATACCTTCTATTCGGACAATATAGGCGTGATATGAGCTTGTGTAATCCGCCGTCTCATGTTTAAGCGGAACGGCGCGCGATCCCAAAAGATGTGCATCCATTCGCTTTGTAAGTCTACGACGCACCTCGAGCATCTCGTCATAACGTTCAAGCTGGGCAGCTCCAAGCGCGGCCAGAATATCCGGCATATTGCTTTTATATCCCGGAAACAGGATATCGTACTCCCAATTTCCTTTTGTCTTAGCGAGCGCATCCTTTGTCTGCCCATGAATCGAAAAGAGCATAAACTGGTTGTAGATCCAATCCGCATCAAATTTACCGATCCCATTAAAACAGACGCACCCGCCTTCAGTTGTTGTCAGGTTTTTGACGGCGTGAAAGGAAAAGCAACAAAAATCCGATTGATTCGTGACGCTTTTTCCGTGATAGATCGCTCCAAAAGCATGCGCTGCGTCGGCTATTACCGCTATGCGAGACAATTCTTTTTGGATCTCGTTATTCGGCGAAAAAAGATGCTTGCTCTCGTCGATAACTCTATAAATTCCCTCATAATCGACCGGAATGCCTGCCAAATCTACCGGAATAACTGCTTTGGTTTTGGCAGTAATCTTCTCGCGAAGCGAATCGGGGTCTATATGAATGCTTCCCGGTTTGGTATCCGCAAGAACAATTGTCGCCCCAACGTGGTCAATTACGCTCGCCGACGCGGTATAGGTATAGGCAGAGGTGATCACTTCATCCCCGGGGCCAATCCCGAGAATCCGAAGCGAAAGCTCCATCGCGGCAGTACCCGAATTCAAACACGCCGTGCGCTTTACGCCACAGTAGCTGCTGATATCCCGCTCAAATTGTTTGGTCACCGGTCCGGTCGTAATCCATCCGCTCCGAAGTACAGCCGTAACGCGTTCAATTTCGGCTTCTGTAATATCCGGTGGTGAAAAAGGTACGTTCATCGCCAGCTCCTATTCCTTTATCCAACATCGTGTTGTTCAAAACGGAAGGTCGGGACCATCGAAATCACTTTCGCAACAACGTCATCCCGCCGATTTGAATATGCAAGAACCTTCAAATCCGCATAATCCTGGAACACCTTTTCGGAATCTATCTCCTGCAGGTTGCCAATAAAAATCTTGGCATGCTCAGTATCGGTGGTCCCCTCTTCACTGAGAAGAAGTTCTTCGTAAAGCTTTTCGCCGGGGCGAAGCCCCGTAAACTCGATTTCAATATCTCTGTACGGCAAAAATCCGGCAAGCCGTATCAGGTTTTCTGCAAGATCCAAAATCCGAACCTGATAGCCCATATCAAGCACAAAAATCTCGCCGCCCTTCGCAATCTCTGCGGCACGGATTACGAGGTTTACCGCCTCATGAACCGTCATAAAATACCGGACAATATCCGGATGGGTG
>CAZGYK010000047.1:0-4515 GCA_964530485.1 uncultured Oscillospiraceae bacterium | reverse complement strand
ACCGTGACCGGGCCGCCGGCGGCAATCTGATTCTTAAAGAGCGGGATGACCGACCCGCTGGAGCCAAGCACATTCCCAAAACGAACCGCAACAAACCGCGTTTTGCTGTTCTGGGCCTTGGCCTGAATAATCATCTCACAAATACGCTTTGTCGCCCCCATAATGCTTGTCGGGTTTACCGCTTTGTCGGTCGAAATCAAAACAAAGGTATCGACGCCGTAACGGTCGGCAGATTCAGCGAGGTTATAGGTCCCGCAAATATTGTTCTTGACCGCCTCTTCAGGGCTGACTTCCATCAACGGAACATGCTTGTGCGCCGCAGCATGGAAGATAATATCCGGGCGCAGCTCCTCAATCAAGGAATCCATCTTTCTGCTGTCGCGTACCGACGCGATTCTCACGTCGAGATCAAGATCGTCCCCATACTGAATCCGGAGATTTTGTTCTACTTCATAAGCGGCATTTTCGGATATCTCGACAATAATCAGCTTTTCCGGGCCGCTTTGGGCAATCTGGTAACAAAGCTCCGATCCGATCGATCCGCCGCCGCCGGTAACCATCGCCGTTTTTCCGACGACGCTAGCCATATTGCTCTGGTCCAGTTCAATTTCGTCGCGCCCGAGCAAGTCCTCAACGCGGATATCGCGAACCGCTGCGAGAAGGTCTTTTCCGCTTGAAATCAACTTTGTGATATCGGGAAGAAGGCGAATCGTACAGGGTGTTTTTGAACAAATATTGATAATCCGTTTCTTCTCTTCCTCTTCCGCCGACGGAATTGCAATCAGAATCGTATCGATGTTGCATTGGGTTACTAAAGTTGGAATATCCTTCGTCTGGCCCATGATTTTTACGCCCATAATCGTTCTGCTAAGCTTATGGGGGTTGTCGTCAACGGCACAGACAATGTTGTTATCGGTGTTCGGATCCTTGAAAATTTCATGGAGCAGCGTAGAAGCGGCTTCTCCGGCCCCAACAACCATAACCCTTTTTCGCTGCTGTCCAAGATGCGAAATCTTGGTATTTCGAATCATCCGGTAAGTCAACCTCGAATAGAGCGTGATTGAAGCTGAAAAAATAGAGGATATCAAATAGACCGAAAGCGGAATCGTCGGATTCCGGTACATAAAGAATGAAATTCCAAGGAAAACAGCGATCGCCGTCGCCGCCGCTAGGAGACAACGGAAAAACTCATAGATTTCCGCATAGCGCCAAAGACTGTCGTACATCCCCATCAGGACAAATACGATTTCATAGATCATAACAAACAACACCGTACTGGAGAACATCAGGCTCCGATATTCAACGAGAGAAGTTCTCCCCTGGATCGCAAGCCATGTGACCAAGTACGATGCAAACAGACATAAAATATCAAAAAGAATCAGCGTAAAACGCCGGTTGCGTTGAAAGAAGCTTTCTTTTCTTTGTTCCATGCTATCCTTATCCTTAGAATAGTGTATAATCTTATTCAATTCATTTTACACTAGAGCTCTAAAATAATCAACAAACAATCCGCCCTCAGATTGATTCGACAAACAATACGGACTATAATGAATTTTATGAAAAAAGATCTTAAAAATCAATTTCGGGAATCCCTGCTTCTATACCGTAACCGTCTGATTTACGTAGGTGTTCTCCTTCTCATTACACTTCTGTTTTTCGTGTTTAGAGGGAGCCGCTCAGTCATGAATTTTATGACCGACTACGTGACCCACCCTATTCGCGGCGTTCTTGCCAAAATGTGCTCGTTTACGGTGTGGTCGGTTTCCGAATGGGTGCTTATTGTTGCTGTTCTCTTCGCCCTTCTCTTGCTTTTTTTCTTTATCTTCTCGCTGATCCGGCGCCGCAAGCAATGGCTTTCCGTACTGTTTCAGTATCTTCTTTCCTTCGCTTCATATGCGCTTACCATTTCCGTTCTTCTGACGCTCCTATGGAATGTCAACTACTACGCGGACACCTTCCAAGATAAAAGCGGCATCCGAGCGAAAGAGGCAAGCGTTGAAGAACTGTATGAAACTACGCTCTACTTTGTCGGACTGCTTTCGGATGTCTCCGGAAAGATTGAGCGCAATGGCAACGGACTCTATTCAGAGGATACGGATTCTATTTTTGACGAATCTTCAACGCTATACAGAAATGTCGAACAGGATTTTCCTTTTCTTTCAGGAAAAGAACTCCGGACAAAAAAGGTATTATTTTCCCGCGCCATGAGCGAGGTTCGAACTACCGGCGTCGCTTTTCCGTTTACCGGAGAGGCCAATGTCAATATCGACCAGCCTCCAGCATTTATCCCCGTAACAATCGCTCACGAAATCGCGCATCAACGGAAAATCGCATCCGAGCAGGAGGCAAATTTTGTTGCAATCCTCGCCTGCGATTACTCGGATCTCCCGGCATACCGCTACTCCGGGTATCTGCTCGCCTATAACTACCTTGCCTCGGCGCTCTCCCGGGAAGATTTTGATCTCTACCGGGAAATTGCTTTATCGCTCCCCCCCGACGTCAGGGTTGACCTCTACCTTAACAACCAATACTGGAAACAATTTGACTCAAAAGTCTCTGAGATTTCCGATACCCTTTACGATGACTATCTCAAAGGTCAGGGGCAGGAACTCGGAACTAAAAGCTATGGCGCGGTCGTCGATCTTCTGATCGCCTATTACCATCCAAAGACATCAAGTTAACCAGAAGGAGCTTTCATGATTTTTTCAACTGTTCTCTGGCAACTCGCCTCGCTAATGTTAATCGCCGCAATTGGCTTTCTCCTTTCAAAGCTTGGCTTTATCAACGAGACCGTCTCGAAGGGCATGAGCAATATCCTGACAAAGGCCTGTCTGCCCTGTCTTCTGATATCGAATATGCAGATTCCCTTCGATGTTGCCATTCTTGGAGAAATGGGCACAATAGCCATCGGATTTCTTCTTGTCATGCTGGTAAGTGCAGCGTTGATCCTTCCGCTAATTTTCATCAAAAAATGTGATCTTTCCGAGTCCGGAGTCCTTTTGATCTGCGCTAGCTTTCCAAACGTCGTCTACGTCGGAAAGCCGCTGATGGAGGCGCTTTGGGGTGAAAAGGCTATGATTCCGATTACGATCATTACGCTTGTGTTTAACCTCGTCGTCTTCTCTATCGGTGTTCTTTTAATCTCGATGGGCAATCAAAAGAACAAAGGCGGTATCGGGCCTCTATTGAAGCGGAGTTTTATCAATCCTACCATCATTTCCGGCTTGATTGGAATTCTCTTTTTCGTCTTTTCAGTCAAAATTCCAGCTCAGCTTTTAAGCCCGATGAAAATGCTCGTCTCGATGATTACGCCGCTTTCGATGTTGATTATCGGTTATTCTTTGACCCAGACAAAGCTAAAAGACTTGATCGGAGACTGGAAAGTTTACCTCGTCTGTATCGTTCGCCTTATCGCAGCGCCGGTTCTCATCTTCTATCTTCTTTCGATCTTCATCCAAGACTCTGTGATTCTCGGAACGCTGACAGTTGCGGCTTCGCTTCCTGTCGGCGCCAACGCCGGAGTGCTCGCGCAGCTCTACGACAACAACCCTGTTTTTGCCTCAAAGTGTATCCTGATGTCGACGCTTCTCTGTCTTGTTACGACTCCGCTCATCACAACGCTACTCCTCGTATCATGACGTTATGCTGTTCTTGTCTATCGCGCCCTACCTAATACGATTATCACTGACTCTCTTTTTGTAGGCCATTCTTCGATCCAAAATTGCTATTTTGGCATCCTACCTTGTCCCCCATCAACACAATAATCAATCCCAGCCTTTTTACCGTTTTACGCAGTAGAAAGGCTTTCGTTTTGTGCAAACCGCCGAATTCATAATCTGACGCATTGTACATCTTGACAGTGGAAAAAACAATGGTAAACTATTTTAATAGTTGAGCATGTTAACAATTGGGAGGGATTCTATGGATCATTCTTTGGCAAACGATTTTCTTGATGTCCTTCACCGTATCGGACGGATAGCAAAACAACGGCCTTCGCTTGGGGATCTTCCTCGCAGCGAGTTTTTTCTGTTGAATGTAATCGATGTTTCCGGCAGCGAACAATTACAGCGAAACAACGAGTCCGCCAAGCATGGACATGTCTCGGTTACTGAGCTTGCAAAAATGCTCGGGGTCACGACGGCGGCTGTCTCGCGGTTGCTTCGCACCGTCGAAAGCAAGGGCTATATCGAGCGAAAAACCGATGACAGCGACAGGCGATTCGTCTATATCGAGTTATCCGAGAAAGGCAGAGAGCTTCTACTCGCCTCCAGAAAAGCAGCGCAGCTCAGAGTTATCAGCGCTCTTGGAAAAATGAACCCGGATGATGCGCGCGTACTGCTTCAACTGCTCCAACAACTCCTCGATACCATGCAAACATCTGAATTGCCACAACCATTGGAAAGGAACACCGACACCCTATGAAACTTATCCTCAAGTACATCAAACCATTTATTGCTCTTGTTTTGGTTTGTCTGGTTCTGTTGTTTTTCCAGGCCGTCTGCGACCTGAGCCTTC
>CAZGYK010000046.1:4905-10274 GCA_964530485.1 uncultured Oscillospiraceae bacterium | reverse complement strand
GTACTACACTTTTACGATTAACCTTGAAGGCGGGGTGATACGATGAGAGCAGAAATTATTTCAGTCGGAGACGAAGTCCTGCGCGGCGATGTGGTCAATACCAATGCATCGTTTTTGTCGGCGCGCTTAAGCGAGCTCGGCTTTACCGTGTTGCATCAATGTTCGGTAGGCGACGATGAAAAGGACCTGCTTGAAGTGATCCGTACCGCGATTTCCCGAAGCCATCTGACAATTTTTACCGGAGGGCTCGGGCCGACCGACGACGACATGACAAAGGAAACTGTCGCAAAGGCCGTCGGAAGAAAAATGCTTCTTGATCAGGAAACCGCCGACTCAATGCGGGCGTGGTTTGCTTCAAGAGGAAGCGTCATGACCGAAAACAACCTCAAACAGGCAATGATCATTGAGGGCTGCGAAATTCTGAAGAACAGGCATGGAACCGCGCCGGGAATCTATCTACGGCAAGGCAACCAGGCTCTTGTTCTCTTGCCCGGACCCCCAAGAGAGCTGGAACCTCTGTTCTACGAAGAAGTTCGCCCGCGGCTTGAAGTCTTTACCGATTCGAAAAATCACTATATTACGCTCCATATGTTCGGGATCGGCGAATCTGCGCTTGAAGAAGCGATTAAAGATTTACTTTATAGCAAAAACCCAACCGCCGTCTGTTACGCCAAAACCGGAGAGGTTGAGGTTCGTATCACCGGGCGCGGCAGTACGGAACAGGAAGCTCTTGAACTCGCGACCGGGCTTGCCAATAAAATCAAAGAGCGTGTCGGAAGTTTTGTCTATAGCGATACCGGAGATCTGCTTCCCGACACGGTCGTCAAGAAACTCAAAAGCCTCAACAAACGAATTGCTGTCGCCGAGAGCTGTACCGGCGGTTTGATGGCCTCGGAAATTACTTCCGTCCCGGGCGCATCCGAAGTCTTTGAATATGGAATCTCGTCATATGCCGACTGGGTCAAAAAGCGCGACCTCGACGTTGACCGAGCCATTATCGACAGATATACGGCAATCAGCGCGCAGACCGCTGCCGAGATGGCGAAGGGCGTTCTCAACGAAGGACGCGCCGATTACGGCGTAGGAATTACCGGTCAGGCAGGGCCGACCCTCGGAAGCCTTTCCGAAAAAGAGATCGGCCTGGTTTATATCGCGGTTGCCGACCGGGAATCGGTTACCGTAAAAGAATTTCATTTCGGAGATCGCCGCGGACGCGATTTTATACGAAATCTAGCGGTCAAAAATGCATTTGACATGGTCCGAAGAATTCTCGAAAACCAGACCATCGAAAACGCCCGTACATTCCGGCATAAAGATATCGCCGATCTTACGCGGGAGAATCCGAAGAGCAAATCGGCCCTTAGCATCAAACGCACGTTGCTTTCCGTTCTCGCAACTCTTGCGGCTGCGGCGGCAATCTATTTTGCTTTTTCTCGGCCAACGTCTCTTTCCCCCGCTACAACCGCTTCGGTAATCAGCAGCCGGGTGAAAATCGATTCCGTGAAAGTAACTGCGGAGGCAAAGCGGATTCCAGATACCCTTGCCGAGTTCGCGGCGCTCAACCAAGATACCTTTGCGATGGTATCTGTTCCCCAGTCGGATTTGCGAAGTGCCGTTTTCAAGGCATCCGACAATCAATTCTACCAAACGCGCGATTATGAAAAAAAAGATAACCCTTTCGGCAGCTGTTTTGTAGACGCTGGTATTGATTTTTCGAATGAAAACCTCTCGAATACCGTTATTTACGGAAACGGATCGGAAGATACCCAGCTAGGCTTTCTTCAAAACTATCTGAATCTTGCGTTTTTGCGCGAGAATCCTGCTCTTAACCTTGAAAATCTTGACGGGGATACGAACGAGTACAAGATTGTCTCCGTCTACTATCTTGACGCAAAGGAAAACCCCGGCTGGGAACAACTCTACAACCGGTATTTCTCCTTTGAAGATTACGACGCTTTCGAAGATTTTGTTGTCAGCGCCAAGCTTCACAGCATCTTTGAGACGCCAACCGACATCCATTCCGGCGATCGCTTTTTGACGCTCGTTTCCGGCTCGGATGAATGGGACGGCGCAAAACTTGTCGTCGTCGCCCGTGAACTTCGACAGGAAGAGGAGATCGCATCCGACGTCTCCGGTTACAAGAGAAATGCCGGCGCGATTTATCCAGCGAAATGGTATGAGGTCAACGGATTGTCTCCTCTCGCCGACGAAGAAGAACAACGAGAAAAATGGTCTTCATGGTTGAAAGAGACTGATATCAACGCCCCTGAGGAAACTGAAGAGCCTGTCAAAACCATAAATGAGCTGAAGGAAAGCGAAGTAGCCGAACTGATCGGAACGCCCCCGTCCAATACCGGCGAAGGAACCGGAATGAACGGTCCAAGCGGCGGCGGTCAGAGTAACCCGCCCCCATCTTCTACCGAGACTGTCCCGGCGAATCCGACGCCTCCTTCCGGCGGGCAAATTACCGTAACAAGCGCGAGTACAGGCCGTCAGATTTCCGGAACGCCGCTCGACATTGTCAGCATGATCGTAGAGGCCGAAGTCGGATCTTCGTTCCATCCCGAGGCGATCAAAGCCCAGGCGGTCGCAACTATTACCTATTTGAAATACTCCTACCGCAGCTCATCTGCTCCTTCGGTTCCGCTTCTCTCCGCCTCTCAGACGGTTAAGAACTGTGTCGCCGAAGTCATCAATACCGGAATGTTCTATAACGGATCTATTATCTATTCGCCCTATTGCTCCTCTATGGCGGGAAGAAGTAACGCCTGTAACGAAGTATGGGTACAAAACCTGCCGTATCTGGTCTCGGTTGAAAGCAAATATGACAACCAGATCAGAAGTTATAACCGTACCTATACTTGGTCAAAGGCCGAGATGAAGAAAATTCTCGAAGAGTATTACGAAATCACGCTCTCGGATACGCCAGAAAACTGGATTCAGGTATTGGACAATACCTCCGGCGGATATGTCGGCAACATGTCGATCGACGGAAAATATTCGACAACAGGGTCGCGCTTCCGCGCAAACTGTATGTATATTCGTTCGGCGGCGTTTACCCATTCCTACGATCCCGCAACCGAAACCTTTACGATTATGACAAGCGGTTATGGACACGGCGTTGGAATGAGCCAATACGGAGCAAATTTCTATGCGAAAAACGAAGGGATGTCCTACCAACAGATTTTAAGTCATTACTATACCGGCGTCTCCTTCGGGACAGTCAACTGGTAAAATTAAAAAGAGCGGATAAATTCCGCTCTTTCTTATTAGGAGGAAAAATGGAGTTTGGAATCGCGCTTTGGTATGGTTATCAAATCCCGCTTGAGGAACGGTTAAAACAGATCCAGGATACCGGGTTTTCCTCGGTGATGCTGTTCTGGGACAGAAAAGCCGAAAAACTGGACGGCACCGCGCTCGAAGCCCAGCCGGAGCTGGTCCAAAAATTCAACCTCGGTATCGAAAACATCCACCTTCCCTTCGATCATATCAACGACATCTGGGCAGATTCTCTTGCCGGGGAGGAGATGTTTCTCTCTCTGATGGAAGCGATAAATGCCTGCGGAGCAAACGAAATTCCGGTTGGCGTTCTCCATACCCATAGAGGTTTTTCTCCGCCTCTCGTCAACGATCTCGGAATCAATCGTATTAAAAAACTGATTGAAGCGGCATCAAAACGCGGCGTTCAAATCGCGCTGGAGAATTTGAAATCAAAAGCGAATCTTGACGCTGTCTTTTCAAGGCTCGGCAGAGGCAACTACGGATTTTGTTACGATTCCGGCCACGATCTTCTCTACAATGACAATCCCTATGAGATTCTCGACCAGTATGGCGACCGGCTGATCGCGATCCATCTTCACGATACGCTAAAAGATGACGATACCCATCTGATTCCCGGATACGGGAAAATCAACTGGGAAACTGTTCGCGAAAAGCTCGCGAAGCTCTATCAAAAACCGTATATGCTGGAGTGTGGTGCCGTTGCCGGAATTGAGGGCATGGATTCAAAAGAATACCTCCAAGCGGCATATACGGCTGCCAAAACAATGTTTGATCCCGCTCTTCGCTAAAACTCTTTTCCTTCCGCAATCCTTTGCATCAGAGCTGCCTGTTCAAATGAAATTCCTTCCGATAATCTCGCCGCCGCAACAAGCGGAGCAAACCGGAGAATCTCCCTCTCCTTTTTGCCGCTTTTTTCACAGTACAGTTTCAGATAGGGCTTCGAGATTTCGCGGAAATTCTCGTAATAGAGTAAAAAAGTACGGCATGCATCAAGAAGCGGGCTCCCTACGCTCGCATCTACCCAATCAAGGACATAGATCCCTTTTTCCGTCTCCAAAAGATTGGCGACATGGAAATCCCCGTGGCACAGATAGTTTTCTTTTGGAAGATCCTTTAACCGCTCGAGGCTTTCTTCGCGCAGTCCGTCCTCCATTCCCGCTACTAGGATCTGCCTTCGAAGTTTTTCGGCCATGGTAATAATTGAATCTCCGCTTTTAGAGTGTACCAAAAGTTGTGTCTCTACCGATTTTCGTAAGCAGGCTTCCGTCTGCTCTTTCTCGGCCAACATCTTCTCTCCTAGCGTTATCCCGTCAACGTATTCCATAACAATCGCCTGACGTTTTTTGATCCATGTCACCTCATAGATCTCGGGTACAAGAAGGCCGACAGATTGGGCAAATTTCTGCTTATTCGCTTCATTTTCCGCCTGTTTTCCGGTAAAACGTTTAAAAAAGAGTTTTGTTATTCTGTTCCCTCTTTGATAAATTTCCGCCGTGTTCCCAACCGCGATTTTCTTACCCAAAAGCATCTTGCGCCCCTCCTTCTCTTTATTCTATTATTGTAACACAAAGAGGATTTTATGTATCTTTCCGATTGCTTGACGAAGAAAATTATCGAAAAAAAGGCTCCGGTCATAATTGGTCTCGACCCGGTTCTCGGGCGTATTCCCAACGTATTTAAAGAAGATAAGCCAAATACCTTTGAAGGGGTTGCCGACTCAATCGCCGCATTCAACAAAGCGGTAATCGATGCGGTTGCCCCTCATGTTCCGGCGGTAAAACCTCAGATGGCCTTCTATGAAATGTATGGCCATCATGGAGTCCGGGCGTTCGAAGAAACGGTTCTGTACGCCAAACGCTGCGGCTTGATTGTCGTCGAGGACGCCAAACGAAATGACATCGGAAATACTGCGCTTGCCTACGCTAAAGGCCACCTTGGAACCGTCCCGTTACTTTCCGGTGAATCGAAAAGCCCATTCGATGCCGATTTTCTGACCGTCTCCCCGTTTCTCGGTCCCGAGAGCCTTCTACCATTTCTTGAAACAGCTCAAACCTGTAACAAGGGTCTTTTTATCCTCGTTAAAACGT
>CAZGYK010000046.1:0-4895 GCA_964530485.1 uncultured Oscillospiraceae bacterium | reverse complement strand
TTATCCAGGACGTCGCAACAAAAAATCGGCGTAGCATCAGCGAAGAAATCGCTGTTCTTATCCATCAGTATGCCGAAACCTGTGTCGGCGAATACGGTTATTCGCAAATCGGCGCGGTCGTCGGAGCAACCTATGCCGAGGAAGCTGTTTCGCTTCGGGCATTGATGAAAAAGAGTATCTTTCTGGTTCCGGGATACGGAACCCAAGGCGGCGGTGCTTCCGACGTCCTGCCCTGCTTTAATCGCGATGGGCTCGGCGCTATTGTCAGCGCGTCAAGAAGCGTGACGTACGCTTTTGAAGATATCGATGATAATAGCTGCTCTCTCAAAAACTTTCAGATTTCCGTTGAAAAAGCCGCAATAACGATGAAAGAAGAAATCTATCAAACGCTAAAACAAACCTATCCAAAAATGATATACTGATATAGTCCGTCAATTTCGAAACGCTAAAGCGTTTTTATTTACCCAGCTATACTACCTTCTTAAAGGAGCAAAAACATGAAAGAACTGATTCTTTATTATTCCTTTGGCGGCAATACAAAAAAGTATGCGGAACAGCTTAGCAAAGAAACCGGCGCAGATCTCTTCGAAGTAATGGAAGTAAAAAAACGCGGAATGCTTAGCGCGTTATTCTCCGGATGTCCGAAGGCAGCTTCGGGAAAGCCGAGCGAGATTCAACCGATCACCGCCGATCTCGACTCCTATGATCACTTTATTCTCGCCGCCCCAATCTGGGCAAGCAACCCGGCCCCGGCAATCAATGCCGCGGCGATGCTTCTTCCGAAGGGAAAAAAAGTATCGGTCGTTCTTCTTTCGAAAGGCGGTGAGGGATTGCCCTCTAAACTCCCGGATATCATCGCCTCGCGCGGCTGTACGCTGGAAAACGTCAAAAATATCAAGAATTAGTTGAACTGCCAAGTTTTTTCACAGAGGAAATATTCATGAAAAAAGCAGCCGTACTAATCCTCCTTCTACTTTTACTTATATCTATGACTTCCTGCAAAAAGCCTGTGCCGGAACCGGTTCTTCATGCCTACGATGACTGTACTCTGCCAACTGCTGAAAAGGAAGCCCTTGCGCCACACCCACTGACCGGAATTCCGCAACCGTCGGAGTCGATCCCGAAAATGATCCCTGTCGCATTCGTAATCGACAACTTCTCTAATGCCTTGCCCCAATATGGGATTAGCCAGGCGGACGTTGTCTACGAAATAGAGACCGAGGCGAATATGGGGATTACGCGCCTATATTGTCTCAAAAGTGATATCCGAGAAATCAACCAGATCGGGCCGCTCCGTGCAGCACATGAACATGTTCTTCCGCTGATCTATCCGTTCCCGGTTATTGTAGCGGATATTTCGGAATATGGTGTTGACGCCAAATTCGAAACGTATGGCTATCCTCATCTGGACGGATCTATAGACAGCGGCGTAGCCTTCTTCGATACCGACCGCTTAAAAACACATGCCTCTCATCTCTCACGGTTCATGGATTCTCTGAGCATTATGTCGAGTATGCACCGTTTTAATATCCAATACACCTCTCTCGACCCCATTCCGCCGCTCTTCCATTTCTCAGACGGCGTGTCTCCCCCTGCGGGAGGCAATCCTTGTACCGCTATTTTATACTCTTACTCGGACGATCCTAAACCGGGAGTCGACGCTTCCCGGGAATTCCGGTATGACAATGCAACCTCGCAATACGTAAAATGGCAGTACGGCGAAAAAACAGTTGACGCCGCTTTTAGCAACGCACCCCTCGCTTTTGACAACGTAATTCTCCTGATCGCGGATGAAGAGGACTACCATAATCCCAATACCCCGTCCGATACCGACCGGTACCTCATCTCTTTTCGCTACGAAAACGGCGGATCCGGATATTACTGTTCCGAGGGTCAGTATCAGAACATCCGCTGGGAGAAACCGGACAACGGCCCTCTTACAATCTACTCCGCCGAAACGAAGAATGAGATTCGTTTGAACCTTGGGAAAACCTATGTCAGCGTGATCAAGAGCGAAATGGCGAATACTATCGCCATTCAGTAGTTTTATCTTGTTGAAGCAAGGGTCTTAGACTCAGATTCTCTTGCAATAAAACTGTTTTCGATATGAAAAATGCCGCGTCGGTTGCCGCGGCATTTTCTCTTATTCTAATCCCGATCCAAATATTTCGCCAGCTTTGAAAAGAGTTTATCTACTTCTATCGGTTTCCCGATATGGTCGTTCATCCCGGACGCAAGGCATTCTCTCTCGTCTTCTTTGAACGCGTTTGCGGTCATTGCAACGATCGGGATTGTCTTTGCTGTTTTAATCGGCAACGAGCGTATCTTTCGCGTTGCTCCGAGGCCATCGAGAATCGGCATCTGAACATCCATCAATATCATATCATATCGATCCGGACTCTTCGAAAATGCATCTACCGCGGCCTGTCCATCTCCGACGGAATCAATCTGAACCCCGGTTTCCTCGAGAATACTCATGACAATCTCCCGGTTGATCTCAATATCTTCGACAAGGAGTATTCTCTTATCACTCCAATCCAAATGCTTATAATCATCGGGGTCGGC
The DNA here is from genome assembly GCA_964530485.1 of uncultured Oscillospiraceae bacterium. Classification (GTDB taxonomy): domain Bacteria; phylum Bacillota; class Clostridia; order Oscillospirales; family Ruminococcaceae; genus WRIP01. The sequence continues at coordinate 2,330 of CAZGYK010000046.1, read as the reverse complement.
GTGTTCTACCAATGTATCGGATGTCAACTCGACAAGCGTATTGTAAAGAACCGAAGGCAGTACCGGCTTTGGAAGGAAGTCTGTGACGCCAAAGCTCTTCGCCTCCTGTTCAATCTCGCTCCATTCCATTGCGGAAACGGTGACAAGAATTGCATTGTTCTCGGTCAACTCACGTATGCGCTGGGCCGTCTCACCGCCGTTGATATACGGCATCTTCCAATCGATAAAGATTACATCGTACGGTTGATTTTCATCGATCGCCTGCTTTACCATATCTATTGCCTTCAACCCATCGCTGGCAACGTCGCAGTAAAGGGAAAACCCGGATAGTACCGACGAAAAATACTCCCGCATCTCCAACACATCGTCAACAACAAGAATTCGAAGGCTCTTTTTGAGCGCCCCCTTTGTCGTAGATACACGAACCGTGCCCCATTTTATCTTGACGTCAAAGGAGAAGGTAGATCCCTTTCCAAGCTCGCTCGAAACGCGAATGGTCCCACCCATCATCTCAACAATACGCTGGCTTATCGCAAGGCCAAGGCCGGTTCCGCCATACTGCCTCGTAATTCCCCCATCCGCCTGTTCAAACGATTGAAACAGATACGGAATCCGTTCTTCGGGAATCCCGATTCCGGTATCAACGATATCAAAAAAGAGTGTCCCCTCATTTCCGGCCTGCGGCTTTCCTTTGGCTCTTACCGCGATTGTAATGTGCCCTTCCTCGGGGGTAAACTTCGCCGCATTGGTCAAAAGGTTGATCAATACCTGAGACAGACGCAGTTCGTCTCCGACGATGTTTCTTGTAAACGGATCCATCTTCAATTGTAGAAATTGGCGCTTTTCATCAATCTTAACCTGCACAACGTTCAGGACATTTTGAAGCATGCGTTCAAAATCAAATTCATCCTCGCTTATTTCAAGCTTGTTTGCGTCAATTTTGGACATGTCGAGAACATCATTGATGATGCTCAAAAGCTGATGCGACGCTGTGCCAACCTTTTCAAGAGACATTCTTACCTTTTCGAGGTCATCCAACTTCTTCGCGATGGTGGTCATCCCGATAATGACGTTCATCGGCGTGCGCATCTCATGGCTCATTCTCGAAAGGAACTCGCTCTTAGCGTTCATGCTTGCAAGCGCCTGTTCCCTCGCATCAATCAGGCTTCTAGTCATCTCAATCTGGCCGATAAAGGACGCCATCATCATGCCGCCGCTCAGCAGGATGTCCTCCTGCATTTCACTAAATACCTTCTTCTCGTGGATATCATCAATTCCAATAAATCCCCAGAACTCCCCTTTGATCATCAACGGTATTACAAGACAGGATTGAACATCTTCCATTCCAGGAAAATTTGAAAGCGCTTCATCAAACTGATCTTCCGTCAAATTCAAAGCAATTGAATTGATACGCTCCTCCCAGTTCGGTACAAACAAGTCATATGGTATCGCCTTTGCAGGGATTTTATCATGCTTCGAGGAGACGCTCTTCGCCCATTCGGAAACCTGGGAACAGCAGAGCTTTCCATCTATCATTTCATTCTTCCAAATATACGCGCGGTCTGCCTTCATGCAGACTCCAAAAATCTCCAAAGCCTTCAGAATCGACGACTCATAATTGTCTATGGTACTGCCCATCAAAAGAGCCGCAACATCGTTGAGCGATCGAAGCATTTCATCCCGCGCAAGCAGGCTGTCCTTTGCCTCAATCAGATTCGTCATAGCCTCGTTGCGAAGATACCCGGATACAATCAAAACCCCGGCAGACTGAAGCGTTTTCGCCTCCCGTTCCAGGAAAAGTTGCTCCTTTTTCGTATCGTCAAACCCGATAAATCCCCAAAACTCCTCCTTCAGGAAAATCGGGATATTGAGCGTGGATTTAATGCCCTGTCCCATAAAAACAGAACGTTCTTCAAACGGAAAATCAGTCGCAAATCCGTTGATGATTCGGTTCGAACTCAGTTCCTTTTTCCACATCGGCATATCGCTTAACTGCATGGGAGATTTGTAATAGGTTCGGCCGAAGTCGGGTGATTTCCCTTCAACCCAGCCAAAGGTGTACACGGTCATTCCCAACCGTTTCTCCAAGCAGTTTTAGGCACCCATATATCGTTTTGTCAAACCGATCCGAACCGGCGTCGAGGAGCCTTACCGCAATTGTATTTGCCGCGGTTAAGAGCTTATCCTGTCTTAGGAGATCTCCTCTAGCAAGCTCAAGCGGACTTAAATCAACCGCGTAGACAATTACACCAAATGAATCTCCGATCGGGATCCGCTTCATCGTAACTCCGAGCGGCGTCGGCTTACCTTTAACGATCATCTCGGTTTCA
>CAZGYK010000045.1:2742-10318 GCA_964530485.1 uncultured Oscillospiraceae bacterium | reverse complement strand
CAGCAAGGTTAACGCCGCCACAGACGGCGCGCGGCACACGCCGCGAATGAAAAACACTTTAGCGTTTTTCATTTAACCAGCTATATAATGTATTATATCACAATGCCGTTCCGGTTTTTTGCCAAAATTGTTTGTAGAAAATGTCAGGGGATTATCTTTCCGGGTTTCTGGTATACTTGAGTCACAGCTGAAATTTCCGAACACGACTTGGAGACATAAAATGCTCTGGAATGAAGAATACAACAAAACAAATGAACCCTCGGCTTTCGAAATCGAAACGTATATCGCGTCGCCGCTGTTTCAAGATTTTCTTAAATATATGGAAACCTCCTACAACTGCAAACCGGCGTTGTCTTATAGCAGCTGTACCATGAACCCCGGCTGGAATCTCAAATTCCAAAAAGCAAGCCGAAGCCTCACAACGCTCTATCCCGAAAGCGGCGGGTTTACGCTGCTGGTGGTAATCGGCGAAAAAGACCAGATGGAAGCCGAGTTGGTTCTTCCTGAATTGACCGCCGAAACCCAAAACCTTTACCGGTCGGTTCCGCCCTATAACGGTTCCCGGTGGCTGATGATACCGGTCTTCGATCAACCGACCCTCTTTGACGCTAAGCGTCTGATCGCGATCAGGCGCAAACCGGATCAAAAACAATAAGGAGTTTTTATGGAACAAATTGCCTTCTTTGACGTGAAACCCTATGACAAACTGTGGTTCGACCGCCTCAACAAGGATTACGAGGTCCACTATTACGAAAGCAGGCTCTCCCCTTCAACCGCCCGTCTCGCAGAAGGGTGCAGCGGTGTCTGCGCTTTTGTAAACGACGATATCGGCGGCGAAACGATCGAAGTTCTTAAGGGTCTCGGGGTCAAGGTTCTCGCGATGCGTTGTGCCGGTTACAGCAATGTCGATTTCAAATCCGCCCACCAAAACATCCATGTTCTTCGCGTCCCCGCCTATTCCCCCTACGCTGTCGCAGAACATGCTATGGCGCTTCTCCTCTCGGTCAACCGCAAAACCCACCGCGCCTATTCCCGAACCCGCGACTTTAACTTTAGTATTGTCGGTCTTACCGGAACCGATCTTTACAAAAAAACCGTCGGCGTAATCGGAACCGGGAAAATTGGCCAGGTCTTTATCAATATCTGCCGTGGCTTTGGAATGAACGTCCTTGCCTACGATCCCTACCCGGTCAAAGACAGCGATTATACCTATGTCGATTTCGATACACTCCTTCAAAAAAGTGACTTTATTTCGCTCCACTGTCCTTTGACCGAAGACAGTTTCCATCTTCTCAACGAATCCGCTTTTGAAAAAATGAAAGACGGTGTTTTGATTGTCAATACCTCCCGCGGTGCCCTTATCGAAAGCGGCGCGCTTCTCGCGGCGCTGAATTCCGGAAAAGTCCGCGGAGCGGGACTCGATGTTTACGAAGAAGAAGCCGAACTCTTTTTCGAAGATTTTTCCGGAACAATTATCCACGACGACATTCTCGCCCTCTTGGTCAGCCGTCCGAATGTATTAATTACCTCCCATCAGGCGTTTCTGACCGAGGAAGCTCTCGAGAATATCGCGAAAACAACGCTCGACAATCTAAACGCCTATTATTCCGGCGCCCCGTTGATCAACGAAGTCTGCTATCAATGCGGCGCATCCGAATGCAAAAAGAACAAGGATGGCCGCTGCTTCTAAATTCCGCTGTGACATGTGCCTTTCCGCAAAACCTTCTTATGGGAATTTTCCGTTCTCAGCTTTTTTGCAAATCCGTGCGCAGTCAGATTTCGCCGTCTATTCCGGCGAAATCTCAAAAGAAAGCCGCTATGCCGAGCGTTTCGCCTTGCTCAGTTATTTGTTTGCGGTTGTTCATTTTTTTCGCTCAATACCTAAAAGTTCGCGCAAGCGCGCTCAATTTTCTTAAAAAAAGAGCCAAACGGCTCTTTTTTGTTGCCTGAGCAACGAACTAAGATTGTTAATTTTGCTACAATATGACCATAACATCCCCTCAATGATTCTGATAATATATTTTTGGAGGCACTATGAATACACGTAAACGGATCCTATGGATAACCCAAACCGCTCTCTTTATCGCTCTGCTTGTCGCGGTTCAGTCTGTCCTCAAACCTCTCGGACAATTCGCGGTCGGTTCGATCGTCAACCTTCTCCTGATTACCTCGGTCATGCTGTCCGGTCTTTGGAGCGGCGTAACCGTCGCGGTCCTGTCTCCCCTTTTCGCCTTCTTGCTTGGCGGCCAGGCGGCCCTCCCCCAGATTCTTCCCCTGATCATGCTCGGGAACCTGATTCTTGTTTTAATCTGGCATTTTCTCGCTGGTAAGGCTACCGAAAAACTGGTGCTCCGTTACGGAATTGCTACCGTCGTTTCTGCGGTTGTTAAATTCCTTTTCCTGTGGCTCAGTATCGTTAAAATCGCTGTCCCTCTGCTCGGACTTCCGGAAAAACAGGCCGCGATCCTCTCTGTCGCCTTCTCCTACCCCCAGCTCATTACCGCATCAATCGGCGGCGTAGTCGCGACTATCCTGATCCCGATTCTCAAACGAGTTCTTCCAAAAAAAGATCAGCAATAACATGTCTACAAGAAAAGAAGCCGCGTTTTGCGGCTTCTTTTCTTGTATGATCCTTTTTTTCAGCTTTATAATATTCTTTGAAAGGTTCTTTAAAACAGGGTTCTAGAAATATTTAACAAAACTCTTCGCATCCTTATGATGATGGTACTCACAGGCTAAGTAAAACTCATGTGCGCTGACCCGGTCCGCCCCGGAATAAAGCCGAACGCCCGCAACCCCCTCTTCCCTCGCCCATTGCTCAACCACCGATAATAAATTCCGTCCGATTCCCATTCCATGCTTTTGGACGTCAATCGCGATCGAAACAATTACCTTCATCGGCTCGGAATAGATGCTGTCGTAGTCTGCCGCATGAGCGTAGCCAACTACGTTCCCATCCATCTCTGCGACTAAGATTCGATGTCCAGCTTTTTTGATCAACGGCATAACCCACCGCCGAACCGAATCTTCGGTACAGTCATATCCAAGCGCCTCCCTGTTCAACCTGCAAATTGCCGGAATATCTTGTTCAATCGCGCTCCGTACTTCCATAGTATCCCTCTCCAAAATACAATATTGTGGACGGCTCAACCGTCTATGCCTGCACATGCAACTATATTATCTTTCCCCATGCCCGAACAATACGGATTACTGTCGAAATAGTAACAGAAATCCAAAAATTCACGTTTCTTTTGCTGATCACTGATTAAATTGAGCAAAACTTCGCGCGGTATCGACCGTGAAAGTGCCCCCGGCCCCGAAAGCCGAATGTCTTTTGCGCCGTTTTGTTCCATAATTGAGGCAAGTTCATCCGGCAAAAACAGATAATTGACCGGCCATTGCGCTTCCCCATCTTCGTGAATTTTTTGCATCTGATCCAGCCCCTCTATCCCATGGCTCTGATAATAATCGATCACGTCGGCCATCGACGGGCAATGGTTCTTAACTTCTTTTTCCATATGGTCGTAGGTCCACCGGACAAACGGGTTGTCGGAGTCCTGGTCAATGATATACTGCGCCTTTTGCGCCGGATTAAATAAATACGGAATATATCCGAGCAAACCGGAAACGCTCAGGACAACCCGTTTTTTGGCGATGCGCAACAGTCCCCCGATCACCTCTTCCTGATTCGGGTAAGTATAGGAAATCGGCGCGTCGGTCGATACAACGAGATCAAATTCCTTATTTTGGTAACGCCCGAGATCTTCTAGCGAACCCTCGGTAAATACCATCCGGTCAAATACGCCCTCTCTTTTGGCGATCTCTTTCGCCTTTTCAATCATCGGTCCGGAAATATCATAATGCGTGACCTGTTTTCCGCGTTTCGCAAGGAGTATCGAAAACCGCCCGCTTCCGGCGCCTCCGTCAAATACAGTCTCAACGCCGTCGAGTGACTCAAGAATTTTTCGCTCGATATGATCTTTTTGAATGAGATCATCGATAAAAAGACTCTCCCGGTCTGCCTCTTCGCCCGCCTTAAAAGACTGGTTCCAATACCGCCTGGAAATATCATTTGAAATCGACAATGAATCCTCCTCTACTGAATCAACAGTGTCAATGTTCCCGCTGTCAGCAATACCAAACCGAGGATGGCGGGTTTTGTCAGTTTTTCTTTTAAGAAAATAACGCTGAACAACATCGCAACCAGGATACTGAGCTTATCTATCGGGACAACGACGCTCGCTTCTCCGAGCTTTAACGCCCGGTAATAGCAAAGCCAGGAACAGCCGGTCGCAAGTCCGGAAAGCCCGATAAAGAGCCAGCTCTTCCGGTCAATCTTCTTGATTTCTCTCTGCTTTCCCTGAATGAACACAATCAGCCAGGCCATAACAAGAACAACAACTGTCCGAATCGCAACGGCAAGGTTGCTCTCGACATCTCGAACTCCGATTTTCCCAAGAATCGCGGTAAGCGACGCAAATATTGCCGATCCCGCCGCAAAAAGCATCCAGCCCCGCCGCGATTCCTTTTGTTCTCCGGGTTTCGGTGCAATCATCAAAAAGGTTCCGACAGCGATCAAAACCAGCCCAACTATCTTCGGAACTGTCAAAGACTCGCCAAGAATCAAAAATGAGAGCAGCATCGTTAAAACCGTGCTGCTTTTGTCGATCGGGACAACCTTATTTACATCCCCCATCTGAAGCGCCCGGTAGTAGCAGATCCAGCTTCCTCCGGTCGCCAATCCCGAAAGCACCAAAAACAGCAATGATTTCGGTTCAATCGTTGCAATTCCGGCTGCAGACCCCGCAAGAAATACCATGATCCAAGAAAAGACTACAACGACGACGGTCCTAAGGGCTGTGACCAAATTAGAGTTGACCGATTTTACCCCGACCTTTGCAAGAATCGAGGTCAACCCGGCAAACAATGCCGAACCAAACGCAAGCGCTATCCACATTTTACCGTATCCCCTTTTTTGCCCCTCTTAGTCATGATTGTCATGCGTGTGTTTATCTGTATCTTCTCCCTTTTCCGCCGTTATGACCGAAAAGACAAGATACGCCTGCCCGCGCTTCAAATATTCTGTAACCGATTCGACTTCAACCGCTCTCCCGGTGCTGCCGGCTGTTCCATAAATCAAAAAACGGTTTCTCTCGCTGTCGTGCCGAACGGTAATAAAATGCCCGCCGAAGTTTCGAAAGGAAAACTTTCCCTTTATCTTTTGGTAGAACCCATAGTGGACGATAGCCTCTTTCTTTTTTCGAATCTGATCGTCTATTGTTTCAATTAACGCAATGGGAAGATACCGGATGTCCGGATTCAAGCCATAGTTTTTTAGCAACCGGCGCATGGCGGACGTACGGTAGCCCAACACTCCTCGTTTTCCATACCAATAAGGAAAGGTAAGCCCCTTGATCGCCTCAAGCTCTTTGATTATTTTTGGAAACGAAGCCGAAACACCTTTTGATACCAACAAATTATAAGCGGAGACCGCGCCGCACCCGTTATAGTGAACGGTGTAATCCCCCGACGCCATCGTTCCGTATGGCTCGTTCCCCTGCCAAAAGATATAGCCTTTCATCGTGTTCCTCTTGTTCCTTCTAACCTTCTACATCAGCTTGACGTAACAGCTTCTCTCCCTCGGCCCGTCAAATTCCGCGAAATAAACCGCCTGCCACCGCCCGAGCAACAACCGCCCATTCTCGATAATAAGCGTCGTTCCCGCGCCGACCATCGACGATTTGATATGCGCCGGAGAATTTCCTTCGTCATGCCGGTATTCGTGCGACTCCGGGAACGTTTCGCGCATCCCGAGAAAAAAGTCGGTCTCTACGTCCGGGTCGGAGTTTTCGTTTATGGTAATTCCCGCGGTTGTATGCGGACACCATATTACAGCAATCCCGTCTTTTATCCCGCTCGTTTCAATGATTTCCCCGATTTTTCGGGTAATATCATAAAATCCTTCCCGTCCGGTAGTGATCTCAATCCGTTCCAGCATAGAATCCGCTCCTTTTTTCTTAATAGTACCATGCTTCCGTTCGGTGAACAACCGTAAAAACGCAATCCCTTTTTCGAGAAAATGTGAACCCGGCTTATGGTATACTAAAGCGCAAGGGGGATGAATTTGATGAAACTCTTAATTGATGCCGACGGTTGTCCGGTCATGGCTGCCGCGGCTTCTATCGCAAAACAGCGCGGAGTCGAATGCGTCGCTGTCGCCGACACGTCCCATTCTATCTCTCTTGATGGCGTTTCGGTGATCACCGTCTCAAAAGGGTCCGACAGTGCCGATATCGCGATTGCCAATCTTGTGAACCCGGGAGACATCGTCGTAACCCAAGATTATGGTCTCGCCGCTATCTGCCTTGCGAGAGGCGGCCGCCCTCTCAACCAAAATGGTCTGATTTATACGGATGAAAATATCGATTCCCTGCTCTCCCAGCGCCATCTCGCCGGAAAAATTCGGCGGGCGGGCGGAAAAACGAAGGGTCCCAAAAAACGGACATCCGAACAGGACTCTGATTTTGCCGCCGCCCTCCTTTCGCTGTTCCGAGATATCTGCGATGTAAGCAAACCATAAACTTTTCTTGAATATTCCTTAATTTGTTTAGAAGTTTCGATGTTTGTCCGATATAATAGATAGATCGAATTCTTTTCTGATCCCGAAGGAGGATTCTATGCTGGCGTCCCTGCGAACAATCAACGACCAACCTTTCGTCCAGGCAATCCGCCGCGGACTTATCATGACTACGCCGCTGTTGTTGATCGGTTCCTTTGCACTGGTTTTTAAATTTCTTCCAATTCATTCCTACCAGAATTTTATCATCACCTTCGCCGGTGGTTTTTTTGTCCAATTTTTTACGTTTATCAATCAGATCACCTTCGGAATCCTATCGCTTTTCGCTGTGTTCAGTATCAGCATCAGCTATGCGCAAATCCGCCAATTCCGTTCAGACATGATCTCCGGAGCGGTTTTCTCCTCGCTGGGTAGCTATGCCATCTTTATCGGACTGTTCGATGATTTTAACCTTTCCTCTCTCGGTGCTTACGGACTTTTTACCGCGATCTTTTTCGCAACTCTTGGGAGCTTCTTATTTTATCACCTCTCAAGAATTCGAAAAATAACGCTTCAGTTTTATACCGTCGGAGCAGACAGTGATTTTAACAGTGCCCTTTCGGTTATCATCCCGATCGGCATTATTTTGATTCTCGCCTACGCCGTGAACCAGTTGATCGTCTTCTTTTTTCATGTAAACGGCTTTGAAGCCCTCTTTCATTCCCTTGTTACGCTGCTGTTTACTTCAATTAAGGACAACAATACCCAGGCGCTCTTCTTTATTGCCATCTCCGGTCTTCTGTGGTTTTTCGGTATCCATGGTACCAATGTCCTCGATTCGGTCGCCCGCGGCATCTTCTTCGGCGAAAACTCCGCTGGAATTGTCAACAAATCCTTTCTGGACGTGTTTGTTTTTATCGGCGGCTGCGGTGCTACGATCAGCCTTCTGATCGCGATTCTTCTATTCTCCAAACAGAAAAATACGCGAAAACTTGCCGCCGCGTCCTCGATCCCGATGCT
>CAZGYK010000045.1:0-2732 GCA_964530485.1 uncultured Oscillospiraceae bacterium | reverse complement strand
CCCCCCTGATTCTGACCGGTATTTCCTACCACGCAATCCGATTCGGCCTTGTTCCGATGCCGGTCGACAACGCCGTCGAATGGGTCACCCCTGTTTTAATCGGAGGTTATCAGGCTACAGGTTCGATCGCCGGAAGCCTTCTCCAGCTTTTTAATATCGGTGTCGGCGTCTTTATCTACCGTTGGTTCCTAATTCGATTCGAGCGTGCCCAAGAAGAAAACAAGAAGCGGAACATGGAGCAGTTGGTCGAAACGATCAAAACTTCGGAGAAATCCGGTGCCCCTCTCTCACTTCTGAACCAAAAGGGAAATGTCGGCGCCGTCGCGCGAATCCTCGCGGAGGACCTAAACTTCCTTCTTTCCGGGGAAACGACGGATTCCTTTGCGCTTTTTGTCCAACCTCAATGCAACATCGCTGGCAGATGTACCGGGGCGGAGACGCTGTTCCGCTGGGACCATCCGCAATTCGGCATGCTCTATCCGCCGCTCGTTTTTATGATCGCGAAAGAAGCCGGTCTACTGGATAAACTGGAGCGCCATATCTTCGAAATTGCCTGCAAGAGTATTAAGACGCTTCGCGAAAATGGCGCTTGCCCTGAAAAAGTCAGCGTAAACCTGACCGCGGCTTCCTTCCAAAACCCCGAATTCTTTGTCTTTATTGAAGATCTCGTCTCGCGCAACCCGGAGGTTGCCGGAATCTTGGATGTAGAACTGACCGAACAGATGTCGTTCCATTTCAGCAAAACCGTGGAAAATACCATTCGCCAGGTTCGAGAAACCGGAATCAGTTTCTGTGTTGACGACTTCTCGATGGGTCATACCTCCATCAAATACCTGCAAAGCGACCTGTTCGATGCGGTTAAACTCGACGGTTCTATCGTCGGCGACATGATCGAAAACGAACGCAGCCTTGAAATTATCTCATCGCTTCTCAATCTTTCTCGCTCAATCGGCTTCTCGGTCGTGGCTGAGTGTGTCGAAACCAAGGAACAGACCGAAGCGCTGGAGTCGCTCGGCTGTGAGTTCTTCCAGGGCTACTACTATTCCCGTCCCCTCAAAATCGAAGATTTTATTGCCTGGTCAATCGAAAACGCCAAATAACAAAAGAATGCATGGCGGGTTTAGCGCCCCGGCTTCGGTCGCCTTTCTGGTCACGGTTCCTTTTTTGACCGGTATCGCGCTTTTTACGGTCCTCTCGCTTCGATTCAATAAAAAATACCGTTCTCAACGTGTTGATCAAACGCTGCGCCGTTGATTCTAAGGCTTAAAACCCAAAATAACATGTAAAAGCGGATGGAACCGGTTGTTCCATCCGCTTTACGATTCATTGATAACTAAATTCTATTTTACCGCAAAACGGCTTCCCTTGAGACCGTGAATTCCGGCAAACTTGGCTCTTGATCCGAGTTCCTGTTCAATCTTGAGGAACCGGTTTCCGAACTCGCCCGTGCCGCTCTCGCGAACCGATCCGACCTTCAGGCCGACGCAGTAGTCGCAGATGTCGACGCCTTCTCCGCGGGAGGAACAGGGCATAACGCCGTATCCGTTGTCGTAGGCAAGGTTGACCATGTCAAACGCTTCGGTGATGGTTCCGATCTGGTTGACTTTGAGAAGAACGGTGTTTGCCGCGCCGTATTTAATTCCTTCGAGGACGCGCGCCGGGTTGGTGGTAAAGAGGTCGTCTCCGACAACCTGGATATCAACATCTCTTGTAAACCGTCCGGTCAGCTCGTAATCGTCTTCCGGAAGCGGGTCTTCGATGATGACGAACGGCCATTTCTTCGGCATATCAACGAGGAAGGCGTAGAGCTCGTCCATGGTTCGCGGGGTCGAATCAAAAAGACCTTCGAATTTCTGGGTCTGTTTGTTGAAATAGGTATCCGACGCGATGTCTACCTGGATTCCGACCTTATTTTCGTAACCGTATTTACAAATAACCTCGGCCATCAAATCCCAGAACTCGGTGTCGCTCTTCGCGAATCCGGCTCCGACATCCATTCCGGCAGTCAGTCCGATCAAAATTCCATACTTCTTCTGAAGCGCTTCTGCCCAGCGTTCAAAAACATCCCAAACCGCGTAGCTTGCCTCGGCAAAGGTATTGAAATCATATGCCATAAACGAGTGGGACGGTTTGTTTCCACATTCGATGTGATGGGTTCCGTAACGGTTGGCTCCGCCGAAACATCCAACGCCCGGAATCGGAAGGGTATAGGCCGAAACGCCGCCGATATGCTGGTAAAGAGGAATGCCAAGAGCCGCCGCGCCGGCTTTCAGAACCGCCGCCGATACCGCGCCGGTCGAGTTGCCGCCGAGAACGTCCTTCCCGATCGCGAGCATCGCTCCGTCAACTTCAATCTGCTTGGTCGCGTCAAGTCCGATGATCGCCGGGGCGATCTTCTCGGTAACGGTATTCACCGCGCGCATCACGCCTTTTCCGCGCCATTTTTCGCCGCCGTCATAGGCAAATGCAATTTCGTGGGTCCCGATCGAAATCCCCGCGGTACAAATCGCTACGCCTTCCGCGCCGCCCTCTGTCGTAACGGTTGCTTCAATCCCCGGATGTCCTCTGGTTGAAAAAACCTCTCTCGCTTCTACCTTTACAATCGTTGATTTCATATATTCCTCCAATATTCTTCTAACAGGTTTCCCCGTCATGATCCATGATAATCGTACAGGCCAAATCGCCGATGCTGATATTCTGGGTTGCCCAGATTCCGCTGTCAAGTTCCCAAA
>CAZGYK010000044.1:8954-10779 GCA_964530485.1 uncultured Oscillospiraceae bacterium | reverse complement strand
TGGGCCTATTGACAGGGGCGCGTACAAAATCGGCCAACGTAGTCGGGCAGACTATGAAGCTTAACCCACACGGTGATATGGCCATCTATGAGACAATGGTCCGGCTTGCCCGCGGGAACGAGACGCTCCTTCATCCTTATGTTGATTCAAAAGGGAACTTCGGTAAAAGCTATAGCCGCGATATGGCTTTTGCCGCGGCTCGTTATACCGAAGTTAAACTTGCGTCGATAGCGTCACAATTGTTCGGAGATATCGGTAAAGATACGGTAGATTTTGTCGACAACTACGACAGCACAATGAAGGAACCGACGCTGTTTCCCGTGACGTATCCCTCTATCCTAGTCAACTCCAATATCGGTATTGCCGTCGGTATGTCGAGCTCTATCCCATCTTTCAATCTTGCAGAAGTATGTGAAACAACGGTTGCTCTTCTCAAAAACCCGGATCACGATATCATGACTACGCTGAAGGCTCCCGACTTTCCGGGCGGCGGCTATTATCTTTATGATGAGGAAGTATTAAAGGAAATCTATGAGACAGGGCGGGGAACGCTTCGCATTCGTTCTAAATACGAAAAAGTCGGAAACAGTATCGAGATAACTGAAATTCCTCCAACAACAACGATTGAAGCAATCATGGACAAGATTGCTGATCTGATCAAACAGGGAAAGATCAAAGAAATCAGCGACATGCGCGATGAGACCGATCTAAGAGGTCTCCGACTGACGATCGATTTAAAACGTGGCGTCGAAGCAGAAAAATTGATGACAAAACTCTTTCGGTTTACGCCGTTGGAAGACACATTTGCGTGCAACTTTACGGTTCTGATTGATGGAAACCCGCGTCAGATTGGCGTTAGCGAGCTTCTGAATGAATGGATAGATTTTCGCCGGAATTGTATTCGCCGCCGCACAAAGTACGAAGTTGACCTAAAGGAACAAAGGCTACATATCTTAAACGGCCTCTCGAAGATACTGCTTGACATCGACAAGGCAATCGCCATTGTCCGCGAAACCGAGGAAGAGAATGAAGTTGTTCCAAACCTGATTATTGGTTTTGGAATTGACGAAATCCAGGCGAACTATATCGCCGAGATTAAGCTACGCCATCTCAACCGCGAATATGTGCTAAACAGGATCAACGAACGCGAAAAGTTGATTCGCGAAATTGATGAACTTGAAAAAATTCTTGGAAGCAACAAGCTTGTTGACAAGATTATCATGGAAGAGCAGGCTGATGTTGCAAAGAAATATGTCCAGCCTCGCCGAACAAAAATTCTTTACGATACTGTTGATACTCTGGAAGATGAAGAAGAGGACATTCCTGATTATCCGGTTACAGTATTCTTTTCGAAAGAAGGCTACTTCAAAAAGATTACTCCACAGTCACTTCGTATGAGTTCCGACCAAAAATTCAAAGAAGGCGACACCCTTCTCTTTTCTGTAGAATGTCGAAACACATCCCATCTTTTATTCTTTACAAATCAACGCCAGGTCTATAAATGCCGCGCATTTGAGTTTGAAGACAGCAAAGCCAGCGTCATTGGTGACTATGTAGCGAATACACTTGCGATGCCTGAAGGAGAGTATGCGGTAGCGCTAGCGGTAACCGACGAATACAAGGGTCATATTCTTTTCTTCTATACTGATGGAAAAGTTGGCAAAGTACCCTTCGCATCATATGAAACCAAGCAAAACCGTAAAAAGTTGACCAATGCTTATAGTGCAAAATCCGAAATTTCGAAAGTGTTTTCGGATCCGGAGGATAAAGAATACGCGATTTATTCTTCAAACGGACGAATGCTTCTTGTAAACAGCGCGTTAAT
>CAZGYK010000044.1:2629-8944 GCA_964530485.1 uncultured Oscillospiraceae bacterium | reverse complement strand
CAGCAAAACAATCAAAGGAAACTGTTGGCGTTAATGTTATGTCGCTTCGCAAAAACACCTATGTTGATGAAGTCTTGGAAGCCAATACATTAGAGATAGATTCACCCCATAAATTCCGGTCTCGAAATTTACCTGCAGCAGGGGGAATCATCCGGGAAGGCGATATTGTAGAACGTACATTGTTTGACGTTGAGTAGTTGCATTTTGATGAACGGTATGGTATGATTTGAAAGCTGTATAATATGGAGGAATAAATTATGTCATTGATTGAATATATCGCGGGCGGCCTGCTGATGATAAGCTGTATTTTCATTATTGTTATTGTGACAATCCAGCAACCTAAAGGGAACGGGATTTCCGGGGCCATCATGGGCGGGGACACTCAAGTACAACAGGGTAGACGCGGAAAAAGCAACGATGCAAAATTAGCACGTGTAACAAAATTCCTTGCTATCATTTTCTTCGTGGTAACGCTTGTCGTCGACATCATCGTTTTACTAACAAAATAAACAAAAACCTCTCCAAATCGGAGAGGTTTTCTTTTTGAATCTTATGAAGCGATGAGCAGGTCTATAAGCCGAGTTCTGTCGAGAGTAACGATCTATCTAGGCCTGATGTCGCCATCAGACTCGTGCCACGCCTGTAGGACACGCCGGGCAGGCTTAACGTCCCAACTCGGTGTTGCTCCGGATAGGGTTTGCATGGCCGCAAAGTCGCCAGTGCGCCGGTGAGCTCTTACCTCGCCTTTCCACCCTTACCCGCAATGAAGCGGGCGGTATCTCTCTGTTGCACTTTCCCTGAAGTCGCCTTCGGCTGCCGTTAACAGCTATCCTTGCCCTTTGGAGCTCGGACTTTCCTCAGACCACGATACATAGTACCGGATCCGCCGCTACTCAACCTGCTCAAAAAAATTATAACATATTTCGATAAAGAAATCTTGCAATTTTCTAAGAAAAAAATTGCAAAAAAGCGCTTTCACACAGTAATAAGATATTGATTTTTAGTAGTATAAGACTTATAATGACTAAATTAGAAAAAATAAGGAGTGATTCAAGTGTCCAAAGAGAATTTAAACCCATTGGTAAGCGCTCAACTCCAGGTAAAAAAAGCCTGTGATCTTTTGAAACTGGATGATGCCGTTTACGAAATCCTAAAGCAACCAATGCGCGTGTTGGAAGTCTCCATCCCCGTAAAGATGGATGACGGCAGCATTAAAGTCTTTACCGGATACCGCTCGCTTCATAACGATGCTGTCGGGCCTGGAAAAGGCGGAATTCGCTATCACCAGGACGTTACCCGCGACGAAGTTATGGCGCTTTCAATCTGGATGACATTCAAATGCCAGATTACCGGTATTCCTTATGGCGGTGCCAAGGGAGGCATTATTGTCGACCCTAAAACGCTTTCCGAAGGTGAACTTGAACGTCTTAGCCGCGGTTATGTTGACGGAATTTATAAACTTATTGGCGAAAAGATTGATATCCCTGCTCCGGACGTCAACACCAATGGCCAGATCATGGCTTGGATGACCGACGAATATCAGAAGCTGACCGGAAACTTTGCTCTAGGTACCTTTACCGGAAAGCCGGTAGAGTTCGGAGGGTCAAAGGGACGGACGAAAGCGACCGGTCTTGGCGTCGCCGTAACGACCCGCGAAGCGCTCGATCGTCAGGGAAAAACAATGGAAGGCTCAAAAGTAGCTGTCCAGGGATTTGGCAATGTTGGCTCACACACGGCGCTTAGCTGTTTTGAACTTGGAGCAAAGGTAATTGCAATTGCTGAATATAACCACGTCGTCTATTGCGAAGATGGATTTGATATCCCCGAATTGATGAAGTACTTCCGCGAAAACAGAACGATGCTCGGATTTGATGGTGCAAAACAGATTTCGCAGGATGAGTTCTGGTCTCTTAAGGTCGACGCCCTGTTGCCCTGCGCAATGGAAAATGCGATCACCAAAGAAGTTGCTGAAATGATCAATGCCTCGCTGATCGTCGAAGGCGCGAATGGCCCGACTACAACAGAAGCTGACGAAGTATTCGAGAAGAAGGGAATTTGCCTGATTCCGGATATCCTTGCAAACGCCGGCGGTGTAACAGTTTCCTACTTCGAATGGGTCCAGAACCTTTACGGATACTATTGGAGCGACGACGAAGTTGCTGAAAAAGAAGAAATCGCAATGGTCGACGCGTATAAAGCTATCTACCACGTTTCACAGCAGTACGATATCACGATGCGCGCCGCAGCATATGTGCACAGCGTGAAAAAACTTGCTGAAGTTATGAAAATCCGCGGCTGGTATTAGTCGCCAATAAAAAAGCCGGTGTTTTACACCGGCTTTTTCTTTATATTACATATTCCAGTTATCGACATGAAAACCGTATTGATCTTTATAAGAGCCTGTTGCAATCAGAATTAGATCAACAAGGATTCCGATCCCAAAGAGTCCACCGGTAAAGATATAAAGGACTCCATATCCAATTCTACCAACATAGAAGTGATGGGCTCCAAAAACGCCAAGGAAAATACAGAGAAGTAGGGCTGTAAGTCTGCTTTTTGCGCTTATTGGTCCCTTGTTAGACATCGTATATGCATAGTTTTGCGCATAGGGGTTATAATGCTGATAGGGGTATTGATGGTTCGTATAAGGGGATTGGTTGGGTTGCGTCTGCGCGCCCGCTCCTTGGTTATTTGAAACTGCCTTGCCACATTTCGGACAGAAATTACCATTGGTTTCTGTTCCACATACTGTACAGAACGACATATTGTCACGATCCTTTCACCTGTTATGATCTTAGGTTAATATGGATTCATCAACAATTTATAAACAAATATCACATCTTGTTTCTTGTAAGCAATACTAGATGATGTTATAATATGAAAAGATTTCAGGAAGGTTCCACAAGATATCTACAATGAATCATGATTATCAATCGAAAATCGAACAACTCTCAATGCTCTTTCATAGTAAAGGGCTTCGGAATGTTTGCATTAAAACCTATGGTTGCCAGCAAAATGTAAATGACAGCGAGAAAATTGCGGGGCTGTTTTGTGAGGCAGGATGTGAGATATCCGATATAGAACATGCAGATATTGTCGTGTTTAATACCTGTGCTGTTAGAGAAAACGCTGAAGACCGTGTTTTTGGACATGTCGGCGCTCTCAAGGTTTGGAAAGAAGAAAACCCGAGTCGAATGATATTGCTTGGCGGCTGTATGGTTCAACAAGAACATATCTCGGAGCGCATTCGTGAAAGCTATCCATATGTCGATGTTCTTTTCAATACCAACGCTTTAGATCAACTGCCCGGTCTCATTCTGCGCCGTTCTTCAGAAGAACGACGTATTTTTGATGCAGTACTTGGGCGTGACTTTGAGATTCAGGAAGATTTGCCTGCTGTCCGGGATGGTGGATACCGCGCGCTTCTTCCAATCATGTATGGCTGTGACAATTTTTGCAGTTACTGTGTTGTCCCATATGTACGCGGCAAGGAAAGAAGTAGATCGAGTTCGGCAATCATTGAGGAATTCACGCAGCTTGTCAACGAGGGCTACAAAGATATTATGCTTCTCGGCCAAAATGTCAACTCATACGGAAAGCATCTTGACGAAGATATCAATTTTTCTAAGCTACTTAGATTGCTAAACGATATTGAGGGAGATTTTGTAATCCGTTTTATGACGTCTCATCCCAAGGATGCGACAATTGAACTGTTTGATACGATCGCCGATTGTCAAAAAATAAGCCGCAACATCCATCTTCCGGTACAGTCCGGAAGCAATAAGATTCTGAAGGAAATGAATCGCGGTTACTCAAGAGAATCCTACTTGGAGTTGATCCGCGAGGCAAGAAAAAGAATTGATGGAGTTACCTTCACGAGCGATATCATTATTGGATTTCCCGGAGAAACGGAAGAGGACTATCAGGAGACGGTTTCCTTAATAAAAGAAGTCGGCTTCTATTCGCTATTCACCTTTATTTATTCTAAGCGAAAAGGAACCAAAGCTGCTGACCTGCCGGATGATACACCACATAAAATGAAAGCCGATCGCCTGATCGCTCTTACTGAGATACAGGATCAAATTTCCGAAGGTTATGACCGCGGCTATATTGGAAAAACGCTGAGAGGAATAGCTGTCGAAGAATTAACTCCTGGTGAATACGAAGTGCGGCTTGATAATAATTCCGTCATTATTGCAACCGGATCAACAAGGATAAGTCAGTTCTGCCAAGTTAAAGTAACCGGTATTATAAAAAGACGTCTTTATGGGGAATTTGTTTAGGGGGTATTATGCCGCTTCCAGCTAACATAGCCAATCTGTCGCCGATGATGCGTCAATACTTTGAAATAAAAAAGGATCATCTCGATGAAATTCTCTTTTACCGTCTTGGAGATTTCTACGAAATGTTCTTTGATGACGCGATTACAGCGTCGAAAGAGCTTGAACTTGTTTTGACCGGGCGCGACTGCGGTTTGGCAGAACGCGCGCCAATGTGTGGCGTACCGCATCACAGCAGCGAGGGATATGTCGCACGCTTGATTAAAAAGGGGTATAAAGTTGCCATCTGTGAGCAGGTTGAAGATCCGGCTCTCGCGAAAGGAATTGTCCGAAGAGAGATTATCCGAGTTGTGACGCCCGGAACAGTAACCGAATCCAGCATGTTGGAAGAAGAGAACAACAACTACATTGCCGGTGTCTTCCTTTCCGAAAATGGCTTCGGCTTATGTTTTGCCGATATCTCTACAGGTTCAGTAGATGTCACTGAATCCACTTCTGATTTTTCGACGCTCATGAGCGAACTTGCGCGATTTTCTCCGCGTGAAGTTGTCATGAACGGGTTGGCCTTTCAACATTCGGAACTCTGTTCCTTTCTTGACAAACAGTTAAATACCGTCTTTGAACAGCTTTATGAAGGATATTTCCAGCTAGAAACGGCAAAAGATTATATTCGCAAACAGTTTTCAGATCACGAAACCGCTTTATTGAGTTCCTTGGGCGAAGGCAACGGAGTCAAAGCTCTTGGAGCTTTGATCAAGTATATTGGAGAAACGCAACACAGCGGCATTGAGCGCTTAGTAAAGATCAATATCTATCAATGTACCGAGTATTTGTCAATTTCAGCTGAAAGTCGAAGAAACCTGGAACTGACCGAGTCGTTACGCAACAAGGAACGACGGGGAAGTCTTCTATGGGTGATCGACAAAACAGTCAGCACGATGGGCAAACGCCTCCTTCGCAGCTTTTTAGAAAAACCGCTCACGGATGAAGCTGAAATCAACCTTCGTCTTGATGCTGTTGAAGAACTTACCCGTAATACGGTTGCTCTATCGCAGATGCGAGAACACTTGTCGAAAATCTCTGATATTGAACGTTTGATGACGAGGGTTCTTTATAAGAGCGCAACACCGCGAGATTTGATTGCTCTCGCTGACGCTTCTGACCAGTTGGTAAAAGTCAAATCTGTATGTTCCGTATTTGAAGCGCTACTGCTCAAGAAGACTGTTGCTCAAATTGATGAGTTAAGGGATATTGCCGGGCAAATCCGCACGACACTAACCGAAGAAGCTCCTGCGCAGCAAAAGGACGGCGGGTATATTAAGAACGGGTATAACAGTGAAGTTGATGAGCTAAGGGAGTTGCTTCACAATAACCGAAATATCCTTTCTCGCATGGAACTAAAGCTTAAAGAAAAAACCGGAATTAAGAATCTAAAAATAGGCTATAACAAAGTTTTCGGCTACTATATAGAGGTTTCAAGAACCAATACAGAACTTGTGCCGGAATCATTTATCCGAAAACAAACGCTGACAAGCGGCGAGCGGTACATTACTGAGGAGCTGAAAGACCTTGAAAACAAGATATTAGGCGCCAGCGAACGGTTGAATGTTCTCGAACGCGAACTCTTTGAGACCCTTCGCTTGGCGATAGAGTCCAATCTCAAACGGATTCAGCGTTCCGCAGATTCTGTTGCATTACTCGATGTTCTCGGTTGTTTTTCGATCCTCGGTCTTGAATATAACTATACACGTCCGGTTGTTGATGGAAGCAGCGTAATCCATATAAAAAACGGACGCCATCCGGTTGTTGAACAAGTTAACAAAAAAGAGCTGTTCGTTCCGAATGACACGCTCTTAGACGGAAAAGAAAACTTAATTAATATTATTACTGGTCCCAATATGGCGGGAAAGTCGACGTTTATGCGCCAGACAGCTCTCATCGTTATTCTTGCTCAGATGGGATGCTTTGTACCGGCAAGAGAAGCGCGAATTGGAATTGTTGATGCCGTATTTACAAGAATCGGAGCATCCGACGA
>CAZGYK010000044.1:0-2619 GCA_964530485.1 uncultured Oscillospiraceae bacterium | reverse complement strand
TAGGTGCGAGTGATGATCTAGTAAGTGGAGATTCTACTTTTATGATTGAGATGAAGGAAGTTGCCCATATATTTCACAAGGCAACAACAAAGAGTCTTTTAATTCTAGATGAGGTTGGCAGGGGAACTTCCACATATGATGGGATGAGCATAGCTCGGGCAGTTATTGAACAAATTGCCGCTAAAAACGGTTTGCGTGCAAAGACGATGTTTGCAACCCATTATCATGAGCTGACTGTTATGGATCGCGAATTCGACTGTGTAAAGAATTACAATATAGCAGCAAAAAAGAAGGGCGACGATATTGTGTTCCTTAGAAGAATTGTTTTTGGACCCTCCGATGATAGTTACGGCATCGAAGTAGCGAAACTTGCAGGCGTTCCGGAAGAAGTAATTGAACGTGCCAAAAAGGTATTAAAAGAACTTGAAACCCGCCAGGGGTATGTAAGGAGTTCGCTGTCACTCGTTTCTGACGAAAACTCAAACAAAGACTCAGTTATCATCGAAAAACTCAAAAGCTTGAACATCGAAAGCCTCACGCCTATGGAGGCTATGTATACTCTTCATGAACTTGCGTTAGCCGCTCAGCAAGAAAAGGACCGTTAGAATGGCAATAGAGTTATTGAAAAAAGAAATCTCTGAGAAAATTGCCGCCGGCGAAGTTGTAGAGCGGCCGGCTTCGGTTGTAAAAGAACTCGTTGAAAACTCGATTGACGCCGGTTCAAGCGATATTGAAATTGAATTGGTGCAAAACGGTCTACGCTCTATCCGCATAACAGACAATGGAAGCGGAATCGCGAAAGATCAGGTAAAAAAAGCGTTTCTAAGACACGCTACCAGCAAAGTAAAAACGGCGGACGATCTTGACCGAATCGGAACTCTCGGTTTTCGAGGAGAAGCTTTGGCTGCGATAGCGGCAGTTTCTCGAACCCGAGTTATTACGCGTACTAGAGACAACGATTTTGCCGTTTCTTATATGATTGAGGGCGGGGAAGAGGTTTCGTTTTCTGATGCCGGCGGAGATGTTGGAACGAGTATCATTGTTTCCGATCTGTTTTATAATACTCCGGCTCGGATGAAATTCTTAAAAAAAGATACCTCGGAAGGAAATGCGGTACAGCAGATTGCCGAACAGTTAGCGTTATCGAATCCCGAAATATCGTTTCGTCTGATACGTGACGGAAAACGCGTTCTTTCCACACCTGGAAACGGAGATCTTTATTCCGCTATCTATTCGGTTTTTCCGAAAGATTTATCCGAAAACTTGTTTGGAGTACATAATTATTCAGACAATATCGTAACTGTCTCTGGGTTTTGCGGAAAACCGGAAGTATCCAGAAAAAGCCGCGGCTTTCAATATTCCTTTTTGAATGGAAGATATGTTAAGTCTTCTACCATTACAGCCGCGGTTGAACAAGCGTTTCGCAATTACCAAATGGCCGGACACTTTCCGGTCTACCTCCTCAACGTCACTCTTCCATTTGAAGACGTCGACGTCAATGTTCATCCAACGAAAACTGAAGTTCGGTTTAAAGATGACAAAATGGTCTTCCAATCGGTCTATCATTCCGTTTCGAATGCGCTTTCGTCATCCAGTACATATTCACAGCATATTCCTACTCAGAAAACATTTTCGTCATTGCCGGAAGAATCGGTTGTTACAGAAATTCCTCCAGAACCATTACAGACTTCCTTTCTTGCGTCGCCGAATGATGGGGCAGAGCACCCGAAAAGCTTTTTGTCGCTTTCTCTTGACAACAAGAACGAAGATGGGAATCAGATGCTGCGAAGTCCATCTGATTCCTTTACATCGGTCGACAAGAGAGGCGTGGTAACCGAAGAAGCCACTCTTAAGACCAGAAAGATTGATCTTGATATTGATCCGAAACCTATCAGTAAGAGTGTGGGTTTTACGAACTCTGTTTTTCTTCGCGTCATAGGAGAGCTATTCGAAACATATATTCTTTGCGAAGCCGGTCCGGCCTTTTTGGTAATTGATAAGCACGCGGCGCATGAACGTATCCTTTTTGAAGAAATACGTAATCGCAAGCTGCGTTCAGAGAAGCAAGTCCTTTTGATTCCGGAGATTGTGACAGTTACCGCGGAAGAAAAAAGCATTCTTTTAGAATCGATAGAACAACTCGATTCCGCAGGATTTATTATTGATGAATTCGGATCAAATGAAATTGCGATACGTGAGGCGCCTCTTTATTTTACCGGCAAGAAATCCGCCGGTGCCTTACAGGAAATTGCTGCGATGTTGTTAAAAGGCAGCGTTTCTCCTGAACCTGAAGAAAAACTGTGGCTGCTTCATTCGATTTCCTGTCGGGCCGCGATTAAGGCTGGACACAAAACCAGTATTCAGGAAATGACGATGCTTGCTGAAAAGTTATTGTCCGGATCACTGCCCGCATATTGCCCTCATGGGCGCCCCATCTATTGGCAGCTTACAAAAAAGGAGATAGAGAAACAGTTTGGCCGAATACAGTAACAATCGAATACCGCTTGTCGTTATCGTCGGTCCGACCGCAACAGGGAAAAGCGGAATTGCAGTTGAACTTGCCGGACAAATAAACGGCGAGGTAGTGTCTGCTGATTCAATGCAGATTTATAAAGGGCT
>CAZGYK010000043.1:5914-10792 GCA_964530485.1 uncultured Oscillospiraceae bacterium | reverse complement strand
CCCGGAACATCATATAGCGGTCCGGGTTGCTGACGAAGATCGTGATGTCTACGTTGCTCAAAAGAAGCGGGGAATAATACATCGGAATAATGCTCTCATCGTCCGGATATCGGATAGAAAATCCAGCAATCTCAAAATCCTCATCCGGAACGCCGTACGAATACCAATCAACAAACTCGGCATGAATCTCGGTCATCAGGTTTTCAAGAAACCATCCCGTCTCGCAAATCAGGCTCCTGTCTCCGACAAAGTCGACAACCCGGATCATCCTTGATGTCCCGCTTTCGATGACGCGAAGAACAATCAGCGCCTCTTTCCCGCTGTCCGAAAAACGGTACATCTTGTACTGCTGCCAGGGATAGCGGAAATACCGTTTTCCCAGGTAGGCAGCGTCTTTATAGGGACGATTTTCGATATAGTTTGCAAACGGAAAGTCTTTTAGATCCCTCTCTGTTACTTCCGTTGCCGCAAGTTTCTTGGATTGGATCTCCGGCTGTTCAAACATTGCGACGTCGCAGAGCTGATACCGGTCAAGCGTTTCATTTAAGCGGTACCAATGAACCATATCATCTACGGTATACTCTAAAAAATCGTAAACGCCACGCGTCTTTTTCCGGATATTGTTACAGGCAAGCGTCCTTGCCCCGGTCATCTTTTGAACGAGTTCAACCAAACGCAGCGCCATTCCGAACGGCGCGCCTTTCTTGGTCAGGATATAGGAAAGGAACACGTCCGGATGTTCTTCTTTATTTACGGGGATAAATCCGGCTACGCTATGAACCTCTATCGGTTTGATCGATAGCTTATCGCTCCGAAGAAAATCGGTATTCACCTCTTCTTCCGGCGTGTAAGCGGCAACAAAATTGATCCCGTCAGCTGCCCGGTAATAGAAATTGAACATCTCTTCGTTGTGGATCAGCGGATGTTCGCTTCCCCAATTCGCGCGGCAAAACTCCCGAACCGCCGGAAGCAGTTCCTCCGTCACGCGCTCAAACAGAATTTCAGCCATCTCTCTTCTCTCCGCATTCTCTTAATAAAAAACGCTTCCGCCGGTAACCGGAAGGATTGTTCCGGTCATAAATCCGGAATCTTCCTCTAACATCAGTTTTAATGAGGGAACGATATCGTTCGGGGTCGCGTTCCGCCCCATCGGGTTCGCTTTTGCGTTTGCCTCTATCTCGAAGTCCGGCAACGTCGAAAGGAACTTCGTCTCGGTCATTGAAGGCGCTACCGCGTTTACGGTGATCCCCTTCCCAGCATACTCGACCGCCGCGGCCTTCATCAGTCCCATCAGCGCGTATTTCGCCGATACATAGGTCGCAAGGTACTTCGGTGGAACCCCGATACAATATGCTGTTAGAACAAATGCAACTCTTCCGAACCCGTCTTTCGCCATCTTCGGCAAAAACTCTTTGAGAACCATCGCCGCGCTGACAACCTGAATATTGATTTCCCTTAAATACCTCTCAGGGTCAAACTTCGCAAGCTTTCCCGGAGCGGCTGGTGACGACGGAAGATGTACGATTCTAGAAACCGTCTTCCCTGTCCCTTTTACGGCGTCAAGAAACGCGCCGATCCCCTCAATCGACGAGAGGTCACCAAAAACCGGGATGATATCCTCGTTCTTTTTCGAAAGATCTCTGAGCTTTTCTTCCGCGGCAAAAAAATGCGCGATAACTTCCCCGCCGAGTTCCGGAAGGAGCGTCATTCCGATATCGCTGTCTGCGCCGACAACCAAAGTAGCTCCCCGTATATCCATCCTCTGTCTCCCGTTCTTGTGCCATTCAAATGAACTGTCCGTTTGTTGGGCCGGTTATTTTGCGAGCTTCCGCTCGATCAAATCTATCGTGTCGCCTACGTTTTTGAGTCCTTCTACATCGCTTACCGCAAATTTGATTGAGAACAGCTTCTCCATTGCAACAAGAATGTTGATCTGTTCAAGAGAATCCCAATCCTCGATATCCTCAGCGCTTGTTTTCTCGCCGACAACAAGTCCGTCGTCGTCAAAAATCTCCCGAAAGATCACGTTAACTTTTGCTAAAATTTCGTCTCTACTCATGAATAACCTCGATGTCGTGATTTTTTGTATGATAGGTTGAAAGATCCAATTGATAGCGCGTCTCTTCCCCCTGATTCAAAAGCATGTCAAAGCCCAAAAGCGGGTAAAGATCTTCGACGACAACATTTTTCTTTGTTTTTCTATAGATCCCCTCGATCGTTCTGACTCCCTTTTCTTTTCCCTGCCGGACCAGTTCATCGATCATCGCAAACTCAAGATCCCGATTAAATACCCGGCAGCTCATGAGAAAGAGCTCAATGATCGCCTTGTCGCCCTCTATTCGCGCAACCAGTTCGCTTACAATTCCGTTGTCGCCGAATTTATCGACCAACCTTGCCGCAATTTTGATTCTCGACTTATCCTCTTCAACTGCGGCGATCTCTTCTTGTGTATACCGCTTCGACGTCATATTAAACTGATTGGTCTTATTCGCGAGCTGGGTAATCCGCTGTTGCCGCTCGGAAGTAAAACTGCTGAAATATACTCTCATCCCAAGAGATTTGAGGTATTCCTTGTAATCTGAAAATTGACCCTCGACTGTTTTGCGTATTTGGTTTTCCCGGTACATATCCGCGCGTTTCCTGTCGTCTTCCGAAAGAGAAACGACCTCGAAGTATCCGCTCATCGAAAGCTGTTCGGCTACCCTCTCGGGAAGCGTATATGCCGCTACTTCAACGCCGAGACCGGCCTTATCCATCAATTCCCGCTCCGCAGGATTGTCGTCCAGAAATACAAAGTAGTCGGTACCGAGATTGAGTGATTCGGCGGCTTTTCGAAGATTGTCCGGCTTATTGTCCCAATCGGCATAAAAGATTGAAAAATCATCCGGTGAGAGCGTCGACGCCGGATGCGAAAACCCATCCCTCGCCGCCTGTTCCTCATTTTTTGAGAGAACGCCGAGCAGGACGCCGATTCTCCTTAGCTCCCGCGCATAGTTCTGTAAATCCGAATAGGCCATCCCCTCTGGCGATTCAACGCCGAGACGAATCCCTTCAACCCCGTCGTCTCCGATAACGCCGCCCCAGAGCGTGTTGTCGAGATCCAGCATCAGCGCCTTCTTGTTTTTCCCAAAGAGCGCTTTGATGATGGACGAAACCGACAGGCAAAGAAGAGGAATTGCGTCGGGAGCAAGCCCGTATTTATAAGAATGATAATAACTCGGGTCAGCCCAGCGCTCAAGTCCATACCACGCCGAAAGATAGTTGATATCATGGATAAAGACGGAGTCGTTGTCTCTTGCATAATCGGAAAGCCGAAGATTCAGTTCGGTGATAAACCGGACTTTTCCGGCCGGATCATACGCTTCCCGGTTTCCCATGACCCGTACCGAAGGGTATTCGAAGTTATTTGTGATAACAGGGCAACCGTAGCGCATCACCGAAATAAGGACCGACTCGATTTTTTTCCATTCCGCCGAAAGCCGATCCTCTACCGTTTTTTTGTCCTCTCCGGCAAACGGCAGGTTATCAATGTTATGTATTCCGGTATGGAGATAAAGAATATCCGGCGCGAATTCCCGAAGAGACGGATCGTCGAACAGAAGTTCTTCATAGTATCTGCCGTATCCGCCCTCAAAGAAAACCGGTTTGATTCCGCTGTCGAGAAGAAACAGCTCTAAAATGTTTTTAACTTCCCCTATCGTCGTTCCCGAAAGGATTGCAACGCGCTTCTCAGTAAGCCCCTCTTTTTGAAGAAGCTCTTTCTTTAACGAGCGCTTCCGCGCCAGTATCATTTCGCTGTCCAACGGGTATTTGAACATCATTTTCTCCGAAGCAGGTTTTTCCATACAAAAACTCGGCCTAAAGAAACCGTCGTCCCTGTTCCTGTTTGCCGACTACTATTCCGTATTCTATCATTTTATCATACTCGCTATATCGCCGCAACAATCCGGCGCTTTCTCTTCCGCTGAACGCCCCTTTTGCTTTTACCTCTTGTTCCGATGCCCTTTTTACCGCTTTCTTATGCTCCCGAGCCGCTCTTATTGTTTTGAAACACAAAGCCCCGAATCTTTCGATTCAGGGCTTTATGCTTTGGGATTATTTTGCGGAAGGGTAATGAGTTCATTCAGGATGACATCGCATCCGTTCGCAAGATTTCTCTTACAGTTTAAGTATAGTCACGCATTATTAAAAAACTATGCCTCACTTATGAAGCCATTGATAACAAACCCTAAAGAATTTCGAAAGAACATAAAGTTTCCTTTATGTTATACTAAACGCAAGGAAATAAAGGGGGAAAGGGTATGGATCAAAACTATTTGGAGTTTCAGAAATATTATATCGAGCGGTTTATCCGAGCGGGAGAAATCTGGGAAGATTTCGAAACGGAAATCGGCGAGAACAACCGGTTCTTTCCCGATAACGATATCCGGGGTTATTTTTTGGATGACCTTGAAAGCCGCGGTTACCCTCTCGTTCAGGGAAGCAAACTGTTCCGGGCAAGAATCGACGAAGACCGGCTTTACGAAAAAGCTCTTGCTGAACAGTTTTTACTGAACCCAAACCCGTCGTCCGAAGACATAATTGCGCTCCCCCCTCGCCAGTTTTACGGTTATGACGCTTCCGGATCCGGCGCGCCAAAGAAAAACGCGGGCTCCGGGCGCGCGAATCCCGAAGGGATTAGTTATCTTTATGCGGCGGGCGATCCCCATACCGCTATCGCCGAGGTCCGGCCCAATATCGACGACTATGTGAGCGTCGCCGAAATCGAAATCAACCGTGATTTGATGCTCTACGATCTCGCCGAGGGCGGTGGATCGGACAGTTTCGAGCTCGCCGTATTTACAACCTATTTTAGCCGCCCGAAGAATTCCTATAATC
>CAZGYK010000043.1:0-5904 GCA_964530485.1 uncultured Oscillospiraceae bacterium | reverse complement strand
GCAACCCAATATGTCGCTGAATTTATCAAATCTCTAGAATTTGACGGTATTCGTTTCCGAAGCTCAATGACCGGAAGTTCCGACATGCCGTTTTACGACTATGTCCTCTTTGATACCGACTCCGAAAACTATACGATTACCCGTTCAGTGATCCACCAGGTCCACCGCATCGAGATTGTAGAAACCCAGGTTCTTCCGGTTTCAGAGAAAAACTAAATAGCCTATTCCTTATCTTTTTAAGATGGAATCAGTAAAGGATAAGAAACACCATTCTCCAACAACAAAACCCTCCGTTCGGTGAACGGAGGGTTTTGATTTAAGAATAGGGTTACAGAACTTACTTCTTTCTTGGGAAGTTGAGTTCTGCCTGGGCTGCCGCAAGGCGCGCGATCGGCACGCGGAACGGCGAGCAGGAAACATAGTCAAGTCCGATGATGTGGCAGAATTCGATGGAGGAAGGATCTCCGCCATGTTCGCCGCAGACGCCGAGCTTCAGTTTCGGGTTTACGCCGCGTCCGAGAGAGACGGCGGTCTTCATCAGGCTGCCTACGCCAACGCGGTCAATCTTCGCGAACGGATCGCTCTCGTAGATCTTCTTCGCGTAATAATCTTCGAGGAACTTGCCCGCGTCATCGCGCGAGAAGCCGAAGGTCATCTGGGTCAGGTCGTTGGTTCCAAAGCTGAAGAATTCAGCGGACTTCGCGATTTCGTCGGCTGTAAGAGCAGCGCGCGGAATCTCGATCATGGTTCCAACCATGTATTTGAGGCTGACGCCGGCATCTTTCAGGATCTTTTCGGCCGTATCGACAACAATCTTCTTGACGTAATCAAGTTCTTTGATTTCGCCTACCAGCGGGATCATGATTTCCGGGACAACGGTCATGCCGGTGCGCTTGTTTACGCTGAGCGCCGCCTTGATGATCGCGGTGGTCTGCATCTCGGCAATTTCCGGATAGGAAACGGCGAGGCGGCATCCGCGGTGACCCATCATCGGGTTAAACTCGTGAAGGTCGGCAATAACGGCTTTGATGTCCTCAACCGTGATTTTCATGTCTTTCGCAAGCGCGGCGATATCGTCTTCATCGGTCGGGAGGAACTCATGGAGAGGCGGGTCGAGCAGGCGGATGGTAACCGGGTTGCCCTTCATCGCTTCATAGATGCCTTCAAAGTCGCCCTGCTGGATCGGAAGGAGTTTCGCAAGGGCTTCGCGGCGCTGTTCTTCGGTCTTCGAAAGAATCATTTCGCGCATTGCCGCGATACGGTCGGCTTCAAAGAACATGTGCTCGGTGCGGCAAAGGCCGATTCCGGCTGCGCCGAAGTCAAGAGCCTGTTTTGCATCGTGCGGGGTATCTGCGTTGGCGCGAACTGCCAAAGTGCGAACTTCGTCTGCCCACTGCATAAAGCGGCCGAAATCTCCGGTAAGGGAAGCTGCAACGGTCGGGATCGCTTCAAGATAGACGTTTCCGGTCGATCCGTTGAGCGAGATATAATCGCCGCGGTTGATACGCTTGCCGGCAAGTTCGAAATATCCTTCTTCTTCGTGAATACGGATATCACCAAGTCCGGATACACAGCAGGTTCCCATGCCGCGGGCAACAACTGCCGCGTGGGATGTCATTCCGCCGCGAACGGTCAGGATGCCCTGGGAAACGTGCATTCCTTCAATGTCTTCCGGAGAGGTCTCGAGACGAACAAGAACAACTTTATCACCTTTTTCCGACATCGCAACTGCTTCGTCGGCGGTAAAGACTACGCGTCCGCAAGCGGCTCCCGGGGAAGCGGCAAGTCCGGTTCCGGCAACGGTCGCTGCCTTGAGGGCTGCGGCATCAAACTGCGGATGGAGCAGCGCGTCAAGCTGCTTCGGGTCAACCATGAGAAGCGCTTTGTCACGGTCGATCATTCCTTCGTCAACGAGGTCGCAGGCAACTTTCAACGCGGCGGCGGCGGTACGCTTTCCGCTTCTGGTCTGGAGCATATAGAGTTTGCCTTTTTCGATGGTGCATAATCTCGGCGAGCTTGTCGATGGTCAACGGTGTGCGGATTCCCGCAACAACGTCTTCACCCTGCGCATTGATCAGGAATTCGCCGAAGAGCTTCTTGGTTCCGGTCGCCGGGTCGCGGGTAAATGCAACGCCGGTTCCGCAATCGTCGCCCATGTTGCCGAATACCATCGACTGTACGTTGACGGCGGTTCCCCAGTCGCCCGGGATGTCGTTCATGCGGCGATAGAAAATGGCGCGGTCGTTGTTCCAGCTACGGAAAACGGCTTTAACAGCTTCCATCAGTTGTTCGCGCGGCTCCTGCGGGAAATCTTTCCCAAGGCTGTCTTTATAGAATTTCTTATAGAGGACGACCATTTCTTTGAGATCGTTGGCGTCGAGTTCGGTATCTTCGGTAACGCCCTTCTTTTCCTTCATTTCGTCGATGATCTCTTCAAACTTCTTTTTGGAGAGTTCCATGACGACGTCGGAGAACATCTGGATAAAGCGGCGATAGCTGTCATATGCAAAGCGCTCGTTTCCGGTCATCTTCGCAACGCTCTCGACAACAACGTCGTTGATTCCGAGGTTGAGGACGGTGTCCATCATTCCGGGCATCGAGGCTCTCGCGCCGGAACGGACAGAAACAAGAAGCGGGTTGGCGGCGTCGCCAAACTTTTTCTCGGTGATCTTTTCCATTTTTTCGAGATTGTCAAAAATCTCTTTCTGGATATCGTCGGCAATCTTTTCGCCGTCGCTGTAATACCGTGTGCATGCCTCTGTCGAAATGGTAAATCCCTGCGGGACAGGCATTCCGAGATTGGTCATTTCGGCGAGGTTGGCTCCTTTACCTCCGAGCAGTTCGCGCATCGTTCCGTTTCCCTCAGAAAACAGATAAACATACTTTTGACTCAAAGTAATGATCCTCCTAATTATTTACATAATAATTGTATTCCATCGCTATGTATTATAGCAAAGAAAAATTGCGAATTCCACTGATAGAAACCAAAAACCCTTCTTTTCTCCATAATTCCCAAAATCTCCTCTTGCAAATGGCCTGTAAACTTGCAATAATAGATATAGAAGAAGAATGGGGCGATTTGTTTTCCGTTCAATTCTATATTTTTCAGATGTCTTTTTATCTCAGGGGTGATCGTATGGCAACAGAAAAAGTCAACTGCGTAATCCTCGCCGCCGGCGAAGGAAAGCGTATGTTTTCGCGTTTATCTAAAGTTCTCTGCGAAGTCGCATATAAACCAATGATCTTGTGGGTAACCGATGCCGCAAAATCTGCCGG
Source organism: uncultured Oscillospiraceae bacterium (assembly GCA_964530485.1). Classification (GTDB taxonomy): domain Bacteria; phylum Bacillota; class Clostridia; order Oscillospirales; family Ruminococcaceae; genus WRIP01. The sequence goes on along the minus strand of CAZGYK010000043.1, from coordinate 2,628 downwards.
AATCGCCGACACCTGTGTCGTCATCAGCAATTCGGATGTCGAAAAAGTGGTCGGTGAAAGCTGTAAAACTGTATATCAGAACGAGCGTCTCGGAACCGGTCATGCCGTCCTCTGTGCAATGGATTTTCTGAAATCCCATTCTGGCGAGGACACCCTGATCCTGTACGGAGACGCTCCTTTTATTGATGCAATGACCATTCAGGAATCGCTGGCTCTCCACCGTGAGACGAAAGCCGCGGCAACCGTGATATCCGCTGTACTCGAAAACCCGAAAGGATACGGCCGAATCGTAAGAAAATCCGGGAAAATTGCCGCTATCGTCGAACAGGCGGATACCGATGACGCTACTGCCGCTATCAACGAGATCAATTCCGGCGCGGGCTGGTTTTCGACAAATGCGCTGATCGAAACGCTCAGCAAGATTACCAATGACAACGCCCAGGGCGAATACTACTTAACCGACGCCGTGTCAATCCTAATTCAGGACGGGAGTACCGTTAGCGTCTACAAATCCCCGACGCCGGACGTTACCCTCGGCGCAAACTCTCCTCTCGATCTTCTCAACCTCAACGATATTGCGAGCGAACGCGCGATTCTCCGCCACCTTACAAACGGCGTTCATTTTGTCAACCGAAGTGGCATCATTATCGGACCTGATGTTGAAATTGCTCCCGGCGCCGAAGTTCTTCCCGGTACAATCCTATATGGAAAAACCAAAATTGGTTCCGGTACAATCGTTGGCCCGAATACAATTCTTCGCAACGTAACGGTCGGAGAGAATTCCTCTCTCAATGCCTGCCACGCTTACGAATCGACGATCGGAAGCCATGTCAACGCCGGCCCGTTTGTCCAGATTCGTCCGGGGTGTACGATAAACGATTCGGTCAAGGTCGGAGACTTCGTTGAACTCAAGAATTCAACAATCGGCGAAGGAACCTCCGTCGCCCATCTTACCTACATCGGCGACAGTGAGATCGGCCGCTTCTGTAATTTCGGATGCGGAACTGTAACGGTCAACTACGACGGGGAGAAAAAAGAGCGAACAATTGTAAAAGACTATGCGTTTATCGGCTGCAATACCAACCTTGTTCCCCCGGTTACCGTCGGCGAAGCCGCCTATACCGCTGCCGGCTCTACGATTACCAAAGACATTCCCGATTACGCGCTCGCTATCGACCGCGGAACGCTGACCATCAAGGAAGGTTGGGCGAAGAAAAAGCTCGCCGCCTATATTGAAAAGAAAAGCGGAGAACATCATTAGAAGATACTCCCCATTTTAGACGTCCAATAAACCGGACATGTGAAATTGCGCTAAACATTGTTCCTACCGGCGTTCGCGCCGTTAAAGCTATAATGAACCAACCGTAAAAACAAATGTGAGGGGGCTGATTAGCAATGAATCTTCATGGCAGGGACATCAAAATCTTTGCTGCAAATGCAAGTAAGAACTTTGCGAAGGAAATGGCGAATTATCTGGGTCTTCCAATGGGAAAAAGTGAGGTCAAGCAATTTGCCGACGGCGAAATCTCTATTTCCATCCTGGAGTCGGCGCGCGGAAGCGACGTATTCGTCGTTCAGTCGACCGCCTATCCGGTCAACGACAACATCATGGAACTCTTATTGATGATCGATGCGTTCAAGCGTGCATCCGCAGGGCGGATTACCGCCGTCATTCCGTATTTCGGATATGCGCGGCAGGACCGGAAAGCAAAATCCCGCGATCCTATTTCAGCAAAGTTGGTCGCCGACCTGATTACAACAGCAGGTGCCGACCGAGTTCTTACGATGGACCTGCATTCCCCACAGATTCAAGGCTTTTTCAACATCCCTCTTGACAACCTGCTCGGAACCCCGTCTCTGGTTCCCTACTTCGAGAAAAAATTCGAAGGTGACATGGAAAACGTAGTTGTTGTTTCTCCCGATATCGGGTCAATCGGCCGCGCGCGTTCTTTTGCGACAAAGCTCAACGTTCCGCTCGCGATCATTGACAAACGCCGCCCGATCGCCAACGTCAGCGAAGTTATGAACGTAATCGGCGAGGTCGAAGGTCACGATATTCTGATCTACGACGATATGGTCGATACCGGCGGTTCCTTATGCAACGCGGTAGACGCCGTTATTGACTGCGGCGCAAAAAGCGTTACTGCCTGCGCGACTCATGCGGTTCTCTCGGGCCCGGCAATTGAGCGGATTTCATTCAGCAAACTGGACGAGTTGGTGGTCCTCGATACAATAGAGCTTCCGCCTGAAAAGCAGATCGAAAAAATCAGGAGCATTTCCGTCGCCCCGGTCTTCGCCGAAGCGGTTGCAAGGATTTATTCCGACAAACCAATGTCCTCTCTGTTCTATTAAGGCATTCGGGTTTCCCTCTCCCCGGGCGTAAAGTCTAGAACAGCAGTGACATTTCTTTATGCTCAAACAGATAGAATTTACCGATTCATACTTAGGGGAGGTGGAATACCGTGGACCATAAACAACTGTACTTCCTTTTGTTTAATAAAATTACAGATGTAATTGAAGAACTAAAGGAGATTCAAAAAGCAGCGGAAGAACTCTATATCGCCTGTGAAGAGGGCCTTTCAAATACCGATGATCAAGAAGATCCGGTTCAATAAAAACGGCTATGCG
>CAZGYK010000042.1:0-10794 GCA_964530485.1 uncultured Oscillospiraceae bacterium | reverse complement strand
CGCTCAATATTGAGCCAATCGTTCCGAAATGACCCATCTTCAACGACCGGATGGAACAAAAGATTCATCAGAAGGTCGACCCCGTCATCCGAGATGCCCTCTTCTTTTAAGTACCGTTCGTCAATACCGTCCAGAGTAAGCGTTACAATTCTTGCATAATCAGCCGATGACGCCGACGTTGAAAGTTCTGCGCCATATAGCATATTTAAGCGCCGCTTGATCGCAGTCAGATCCGGAAACGACTCGCAACCACGCTCCAAAAGATACGGAAGAAGCGCCGTCTCGGTCATCGTCTCTCTACTTAGCGGCATTTTAAGCTGGACCACAATCCTGTTTTTCTTATAATTTCCGTCGAACGACGAATAGTAAACGCCATTCGCAATTTGCTCTCGTGCCATAGTGCTCCTTTATTGTCTTAATTCAACCGAAATCTTCCGGCGTTTTTTCATTATACCCTCTCTTCAAAGAAAATTGAAGGGTACCTTCCTTACAAATTAACATCAATTTAATGACACTCCGAACAACCTGGCCCTTGTCGCTTCACATTTCGTCTATTTCATCCTGCTTACAATCAAAATCTCATGAAACATCTTTGAAGTAGAGTATATCAATGCCCTATCATATAACACTGTCAGAGTGTTTCGTGTTCGCTAGCTTTCGAATGAATAATTTTATCTGTCACAGTCGGACTTTTGCAAATGGTAACACCCATAAAATGAGGTTCTGAATGAAATATGGGGCAAGCTTTATTTAGCCTGCCCCATATGAGACGATTTCGATTCTAGTGAATAAACTCATCATGGATCGCGACAACTGCGCGGTCTGCATCATCTTTCGAAATCAACACTGAAATTTTGATCTCACTTGTTGAAATCATGTGAATGTTGATTCCGGCTTCATAAAGCGCGCCGAACATTCTCGCCGCAACACCCGAATGGCTTTGCATTCCCGATCCAACCATCGATACTTTCGCAACTGCTTCGTCAATTTTGATAGATTTGCCACCGATTGAAGCGAGGTTTTCTTCGAGGATTTCCTTAACGTTATCGCGGTCAACAGACGGCACAGTAAAGGTAATATCCTGTGTCCCATCCCGGCCTTCGGATTGGAGAATGATATCTACGTTTACTTTTTTCTGTCCGAGAAGCGAGAAAATTTTAAATGCAATACCCGGCTTGTCCGGGACACCTAAAACCGATACTGCAACAACGCTTTCGTCTTTCGAGATCCCTTTAATCAACATGCCTTCCACTTTAATAACCTCCTTAACAATCGTTCCGGGATTGTTTGTTATGCTGGAGCGAACCTCCAGGTTGACATTATATTTCTTCGCAAGTTCTACCGAACGGTTCTGTAGAACCTGCGCGCCGAGAGAGGCAAGTTCAAGCATCTCGTCAAAGCTGATTTCGTCTAGCTTAACTGCTCCTTTTACCTTTCGCGGATCGGCGGTATAAACGCCTTCAACATCGGTAAAGATGATACATTTATCCGCGTGAAGCGCCGACGCAATCGCTACAGCGCTGGTATCCGATCCCCCGCGCCCAAGCGTCGTAATATCGCCGGCGTCGTTTATTCCCTGAAAACCGGCAACAATGACGATATGTTTGTCATCCAGCTCTTTTCGAATTCGAATCGCATCAACCTTTCTGACCCTTGCAGCAGAATAGGTCGAGCTGGTTCTAAACCCAGCCTGCCATCCGGTCAGCGAAACTGCTTTATAACCAAGCTTTCCGATTGCCATAGAGAGGAGCGCGGAGCTGATCTGCTCTCCAGAAGAAAGAAGCATATCCATCTCCCGCTTGCTCGGCTTCGAATCGATCCCCATCGCCTGCTCGATCAGTTCATCGGTCGTGTCTCCCTGCGCGGAAACAACCGCGACAACTTCGTTTCCCTCTCTGAAACAGTCCGAGATAATCTCCGCCACATGCATGAGACGTTCATTGTCTCTAACGGAACTTCCGCCAAATTTCATTACAATCAGTGCCATAGAATCACCCGTTTCCATCCTCATTTTTACAAGAAATCTTATTTTTCATCGCCAACTATAAATTTCAAATCGCTGATGGTCTCATCAATCGATTCAATTACAGCCCCCGTGTTGTCCGCGGTCAGCCAACGAATCTCGTATTGGCTTGTCTCCCGGTCCTTCTGTAACTCTTCCTGAATCCGCCGCTTAAACTCGGTATTCTGTGGGGATACAATCGCCATAATCGTCGGTCCCGCGCCGCTGATATAGGTTGCTAGGGCCCCGAGCGACTCGGTAATTTCAAACATCTTCTTTGCGCCTTCGATCATTCCCAACCGGTAAGGCTGATGAAGCCGGTCCATCGACGCTTCTTTGAGTAGTCGGTAGTCCTTCGCTGCAAACGCGGCAGTCAAAAGTCCGCTCCTCGATAGATTGAAAACCGCGTCCTTGTGTTTAACCGTCTTTGGAATCACGCTTCGCGCAACGCTCGTTTTCAGCTCAAACGGAGGAATAAACGCAACAAACTGCAAAGTCTGCTCAATATCGAAACGCGTCGTCATCACTGTTCCGTCGTCGCTGATCACCGATGTTGAAAACCCGCCGGAAAAAGCGGGAACAACGTTGTCCGGGTGTCCCTCCATACGCGCGGCAAGATTCATCAGTTCGCCGCGGGAATATTTCCAGTCCAAAAGCGCGTTCGCTCCAAGTAGCCCTGCAACAATACAAGCACTGCTGCTTCCAAGGCCTCTCGTCATCGGAACGTTGTTGCGCTGGCGTAGCATCAGCCCCGGTAGCGGGCGTCCCGCCTGTTCGAACAATTTCTTGGCCGCTTTGTAAATCAGATTCGCCGCTCCGTTTGGAACGACGGTATCGTCCAACGACAGGATGTCGATACGGTTGCTGCTATCGAAATACACCGTGTTGTAGAGCCGAAGCGCAACTCCCGAACTGTCAAAGCCGGATCCGATATTGGCCGACGTTGCCGGTATTGTTATTTTATACATCTAAGTCTCCTATCAGCCAACCTGCTAATCCTGCAACACTCGATAGAACTTGACCTGAAGTCCAAGTTTTACGAGTTGGGATTTCAAGAGTTCGGCATCAGAACGCGACATTTTTCCGGTAAAGAACCCTGCCGCTCCGTCAATCGAACAACAGGCGTCAACTTTGCTGTCGAGTTTTTCAAGAAGCGCTTTGTCTTTTGAATACGCCGTGATAAAAAAGCGGGTATCCTCGCCGGCTGGGTTTTGTCCGGTATGAATGGAATCTGTCCAAAACGCGGGACGGATAATCGTCTTTGTCGAAAGCTCAACCATATCCCCGACAATAACGCCGGCGGTCGGAAGTTTTCCGGCGCCGCGTCCGTAGATCTCAATTGTTCCGGCAAGGTTGCATTTCAACGACGCCATATTGAAGACATCGTTGACCGAGGCAAAATGATTTTCTTTACTTACGAAGGTTGGCAACACTTCCGCTTCCACGTCCCCGAAGTCACTTCCTCTGGCAGACGCGATCAACTTGATTGTCCCTCCGGCAAGATCGGCCAAGAGCATATCCTCGTAGGTCACATTTCGGATCCCTTCGGTCAAAACTTTCTCAACCGGGAACTGCCGCCCGTAGGCAAGAGAAGCCAAAATCGCGATTTTGCGCTGGGCATCTATTCCGTCAATGTCCGCCGACGGATCGATGGTTTCAGCGTACCCAAGCTTCTGTGCGCGTTCAAGCGCCTCGTCAAACGAAAGCTTCTTCTGGAACATATTGGTCAAAATAAAGTTTGTCGTTCCGTTGAGAATCCCGTCAATGCGTTCCATGCTGTTCCCGGAGAGAACGCCGGTCATTGCGGCGATAATCGGCATCGTCCCGCCGACGGCCGCTTCGAAGAGAAAGCCAACGCCATTTTCCTCGGCCGCTTTCAAAATCTCCAATCCCTTGGTCGCGACAAGCTCTTTGTTCGATGTTACAACATGTTTCTTTGCGCGGATACACTTCATAACATAATCAAATGACGGATTGACGCCTCCAACAGCTTCCGCCACAATCGTTACAGAATCGTCCGCAATAATTTCATCGATCGTTTTCACAAAACGGTCCTTCATCGGATGAAGGCTAAAATCGCGTACATCCAAGATATAGGCGACTTCAAAAGTCTTATTAGTTCGGGCAGTAAGCAGCATCTTCTGCTTTTCCAAAACTTCGGCTATCCCAGAGCCGATTGTCCCAAACCCAATAATTGCAACTTTTACCGTTTCCATAATCGTTTCCTTTCTGTTATTCGCACCAGATCTCTCATATTTCGCATTCCCGGCACGAAGCCTTTACTATTATAATGTATAAAAGCGTTTAAGAAAAGTATCCTATCAAAAAAAACCGGATATTCCGGCTTGCAGCTGGTTTCAAATGCTTTCATGGCACCAAAATCTTACCCTTCCATAGCGTTGAATTTCAAGTCAATAGAACTTCGTCTCGTAAAATTTGTGCAAATGTATGAATAATATGAAAATTCGACAAAAAATTTTGAAAATGTCTTTACATTTAGCGCGCAATAGGTTACAATATGATTACAAAACAAAAACAAAATTGTAACACCCAAATTTATTCATTCTTTTCATTTCTATATTCTTTTCCTCCTTTTTGCATAAGAGAGTTGCCATAGGTTATCCTATGGCAATTTCTTTTTGTATCTATGTTTTCCGCTCAACGCAATACCGAGCTGAGACGGAAGATAGAATAGCCACATCAATGGAAAAACGACCCTTTTCATCCCGCTTCCGGGAGGCGCAAGATTGTAGAGCGCAACAGATATGTCACAAAGAAGAAACAGTATCATTCCAATCCGAAGCAGAAAGCGATTGAATCCATCTAAGTATGGATTCCGAAAAGCGAAAACCGTATTTCCGAGAATCATAACGGCATAACTTACCGCGAGAGAATAATCTAGTTGAATCCGAAACCCAAAAGAACATATCGCGAACAAAACAGAGGCAGATAGAAGACATGCAATTGGCTGTTTTAGAGATCTTGTATTTCGGAGAATGGCGATTCCGATTGAATTTCTTCTGGTAAACAAAAGAAATATATCGGCTACAGCGGTTACAACCATTGCAACAACCAACCACTTCCGTTTTTCCCCTTCAGCAGAGTCGCTAGACGGCAAAACCGAAATCAGTACGCAACACAAAAGAGATCCATATTTTAATAAGGACGAAAGGTGAATCAACCTTCCGTCCAAAAACAGGTCGATCGTGAGAAAAGCCGCATAAAAACATACCGCCAATCCAACAGCAATCCATGTTCCCTTTTTTTGAAAACCCATGCTAGTCAACACCACTGCGACGCTTTTTAGCAATGACAATCGCGGAATAGATGACCGGAGCCATAACCGCCGACGCTACGGCAGCAATCATGTACGCCTGCCCGATAGAAAACGCCTCAGACATAAACCCAACCAACGGCTGGCTCAGCGTTCCGCCAATCCCTGCCGCGAATACGATTGTAGAGTAAGCCGCGCCCGAACGCTCGGGGTACTGATGTCCCCCGAAAAAGCAAAGCCCACCATAAATCGGTCCAAACGCCAGCCCGGTCAGGAAGATTGCTCCCATTTTGAGGTATGGGTCGGGAAGTAGAGTTATCAGCGCTGTCCCGATTCCTCCGATCAAAAAGCATGCCGGAAGTATTTTGACTACGTCACGGATTAAGGCGACAACAAATCTACCGACAATCATCGAAAACCAAAATATCGATATCGACCATGCCGAGAGCGCCGCCGCATCAATCTCGACGAAATAGGCGTCGCTCCAGAATACTACCGTACATTCAGAGGCGATATAAATAAACATCGAAAGAATACATAGCAGCATTGCCGGGTTCTTGAAAAAGCGAAGCATTGCAAGAGGGTCCGCTTTCTCTTTCTTTACCGTAACAGCAAACTTGTCTATTCGCTTCATTCGGCTAAAGGCAATGAAGAGTCCAAAAGCAAAAACCGACGTCACAATATAGAAAAGATGAAAACCTTCGTCGGGGATCAGAAGACTCACAAGGGGAGGCGCCAGAACCGCTCCGATACAAAACACCATATTTAGAATCGAGATATACTTCCCGGCGCGTTCGCGATTGTTATCTTCGCATAGCGAAACAACCATACTCTCCATTCCGCCCATGCCGCACCCTATCAGCGCAAAAGCAAGAAGGAATAGAGCAAAGTTATTGGCAAAACCCAAAATCGCAAGCCCTAAAAAAACGAAAACCGAGGCAGCCATGGCACATTTCCGTTTTCCAACTCGATCTGCGATCATCCCGAATACCAGAACCGTCAGAAGCGTCCCAAAGAAATTTGCGCTGACCAAAAAGCCGATTCCGCTTTCAAGCTGCCCATTCGAACTTACGATCCGAAGCAACAGAGTCTGGTTTCCGGCATAAACGATTCCCATCCAGAGGTATACAATTGTTGAAAAGATATTATAATTCCGATCCTGTGTCCCCATAAACCCCGTTATTCCAATCGTTATTACGCAAGATTAACTATATCGTAATTCAAAAAAAAAGCAACAGAGCCACTGTCGCTTTTAATATAGTCAGTCAATTTCAAAACGCACGCCAAAGACGTGCGACTGACTATGCAGCAAGGTTAACGCCGCCACAGACGGCGCGCGGCACACGCCGCGAATGAAAAACACTTTAGCGTTTTTCATTTAACCAGCTATAACGAACGTAAAAGACAGGAAACCTATGAATGGTTTCCTGTCTTTTTTTCAAGTTTAGCACTTTCCTCAACTTCTTCGTTGGTCTCTCGAATCTCCATATTGAGGAAGAATGAAATGACGGTACGTATCGCAACAATTGTTGCCAACATCAAAATATCCTCCCAGCTCGGATTGAGGATAGATTCCAGAATATCGGCAACAATCAGAACTTCCAATCCCAAGAGAATATACCGGCCGAGTTCAATTTTGATTTTCAGAATCTGACGCTCAAGTACTTGATCTTTCTTTTTACTGACAACCGACACCAAAAAACGCTTGACACAAATAGCGACACCGACCACAAGAATTAGGATCGAAATTCCCTGAATTATCGTGGTTATGATTGAGAGAACCCCTCGAAACTGCTCCATACGGTCACTCCTTCTTCATTGTATATTCTATCGTTACTAGATTATATCATATATGGTTTCATCTTGACGCAAATTGCAGCAACAGATCAGCTAAATATCTCGGCAGCTATAATTTCGCAGATTCATTTATAGGCGTTCGTAAAATACGAGCACTCTTTTTTGGTCGCTACTATACCTTGCGTGTGTTTCTTAAAAAAGGCACCAAGAAACCCATATGCAGTAATATACACATCAATCACATATGACAAGTCTTTTCCATCCACTCCCCAAACATATACTCACATCTTTTCGAGGGCAAATTCTGTCGTTTTTCGCATTATGCAACATTTTTTGCATCATTCCAATAACAGTCTCTACATTGAACACAACACAATACTCCATATTTATTGTTGTTATTAATATTTTTTTAAATTTTTTGCCTGTCCATTTTTGGGAATACCAATAATAAATATTGGTATTCCGCCAATATTTTTCAATATAGTTGATATTTTTTTGTCATATAACGTCGTTTCAACCAGTTTTTATGATATTTTGTTGTGTTTTGTTACAAATTTGTTAACGAATCGTTAAAAATCATTTACTTGTTGACAATTGTGATTTATAGTAAAGGTACACTTTAGCTCAGTACCCCAATCACTGAACCAATGGCATTATGCATATTGTGTATATATATTCACGATATGCATCTTCTGAACCTTGACAATTGCAGTTTTGTTAATGAAATCCTAACACCGTGGCACGAGCAGTTTTGTCCGAACAAATCAACGGGAATGAATTAGTGAGGTTAAAGAATTATGAAAAGATTTCTATCCATCTTTTTGGCAGTACTCCTTTGCGTCACTCTCTTTGCCGCCTGTGATAAAGGCAGCGAATCCACCGGAACTGATACTACGACAACAGCAGCAGAAGCAACTGCTCCATCAGCAGACAAAGAGCTAGACACTGTTCAGAAGCATGATGTCGCGGCCGAAGACTTCCCCGATCTCCGTGTCAAACCTTTGAACGAGATCGTAATCGGCTACATGCACCAGACGCTTGACAGCGAAACTATCAAACGTGTTACCCGTCAGGTAGAAATTGAAGCTCATCACAGAGGGTGGAAGCTTCAGGAAGCCATCTATGAAGGAAGTAATACATCGACAATCCGCGACGCCTTCCAGGCGCTTCTTACCCAGGATGTTGACGCGATCATGCTATACAACACCGATCCTCAGAGCTACGCTGACCTTGTTCTTGAAGCTCGAAGCAAAGGAATCGGCGTCTATAACATCGACAGCGAAATCACCGCCGGCGTCGTAGCAAACAGCTGCTGCCCGAACGGTGTTGCCTCCGCCACTCTCGCTTATATGATCGGCGAGCGCTTTAAGTGGCAGGCCAACGTTGCTTTTATCACCATCCCGGCTTTCCAGGTTCATATGGAACGTTCTGAAGTACCTATAGCGATCTTTGATCAGTATGCGGGAATGAACGTTGTTGGTTATGAAACCATCGCTCTTGGCGGCCCGTCAACTCAGGCCTAGGGCTGATGTTCGCTCTGATGTCGGATGCTTTTATGAAGCCGACCAACCTCCTTGATATTGTCCGTTCCGCCAGCACAATCGGTATCCTCGGCGTTGGAATGACGATTATTCAAGCCGCCGGCGAATTCGACTTTACGATCGGCTCAACTGCAACGCTCGCGGCAGTCATGATGGCGTTTATCCAAAAAGAAGTGATCAACAATTTCTGGGTCGCGGTACTTTGTACCATCGTCGTCTGCCTTCTTGTTGCTGTCCTTAAAATTGCCTGCGTTCTTTAGGTCTTCCCCCTCTCAACGACTATTCGATGGCAGGCCGAAAAATGATGCTGGACATCAATAGCCGAACATGGTCAAACGAGCTACTCGACTATGTCGGTCTAAGAGAGTCCATGCTCGGCGAGGTCGCTCCCGCCAACACGGTTATCGGAACAATCGATCACTTTGGCGATTACAGGCTTCCGTAGAAAAGGAATATCTTCCAAATCCGGAGCTTCATCAGCTCTACCGAAAAAATTATCTTGCTTATCTCGACCGGTGTCGTGTCTCCTAGGCAAAAGAAAAGAGCCCCGTGAGGGGCTCTTTTCTTTATGCTAAATTTTCCAACAAACCCAATCAAGTATTGTTTGTTGCAACAGCGTGCACAACTCAAGTCTACATGTACTATCTATTTTCTCGTCATTTTTTGAATAAACAATTCGATAGAGTCATACAATATTCTGTGCGAGAAGGTAAATGGAATCGCTCTTCGCATTACCGGTGAATATGTGAAGTAGCTGAGAAGCCGGGGAACAATTCACGGCTTTCTCAACAACTATATCAAAAAGGATACAATTATTGTACAAATTGTGCTATAATTCAATTAAGAGAAGAAGTTATATTTATTTTTACAATTGATTGAATATCGTAAATTATATGTTATAATGATCACATTAAATTTTCATTAATCAGTCAATTTGTATTGAGAGGATTGATATTATGTGGAACGATTGTATTTTAAATTACGACCCATATAAAGAGGCTGTTAAGAGAATAAAAGAAGAGCTTGATAAGAAGGACGATAAAGATAATGAAAAAAAGTAGCTAATTAGTTAGCTACTTTTTTACTTTCATTGGAGGAACAGTAGCTTGCCTCTTTTTATTAAGATATACTCTTTTCGCATTCTCTTCCTTTGCAACCTGGGCGTTCTGTCTTGTTGACCAGCAATTATATAATGCAATAATGTTTGTAAAATATTTATTATGACTTGATGTGTTCTTCTTTGAAATATAAACATATAGATGCCCAACACAAGATAAAAATGTTTGATGAAGCGATTGATAAACCGCTTTTTCTTCTGCTAGCTCAGAACACAAACACATACTAAACCATTCCAAAGTATTTACAAGCTTTGATAGCAAAACCTTGAAATCATTATGGGACACCATAGAGTAAAAATCAATTAGAACCGTATCCTTTTGGGCTTTTGCAAGCCCATATTCTTGATAGCCTTTGAACAGGGCAGTTGATTCGGTAGGAGACGAAATGTCCATAGCGTTGCATGTCATCCTAACTTGAAAGATATGATCTGTATCAACATTCTTCAAATCACTCTCATACTCCTCCACTATGCCACTATAGAACAACTCGAACATTTCATCAGCAGAGAACTCAAGAGTTACCTTTTCTGACAGAGGTTGTAGGTATTTCGAAGACAAATTCGATATTGTTAAAACTTCAGTATATAATGAAATTAAGGGTAAAATAGATGATTCATATATTCTAGATAGCTCAAACGCCTTATCTATCGAATTCCGGCTACGGTTGTGACGAAACTCCTTGTATGCAAACCATACACCTATAGCTGTAATCACCAATACTAAAAAACTCACAAAATCCGGGACACTCACTAATAGTCTACTTTGATCAACTGTTAACACATTAGTCATATAATATCCTCCTAATATCTTTATATATGTTACATCCAGTTTCTGTAAAACGCAACACTCAATGATTCTTTTCTTTTTTATATTTTACATTGCGTTCGCCAACTATAATAAAAAAAGAAGCGCAGCCTATTCGCTGCACTCCGTTTTCTAATGCTCTCGTTTAATCAAGATACCGAAAGCATCGTCCAAGAATTTGAAACGCGCTTGGTTCGCGCTCTTAATGCTATGGTGGACGATAACGGGCTCGAACCGCTGACCCTTCGCACGTCAAGC
>CAZGYK010000041.1:0-11020 GCA_964530485.1 uncultured Oscillospiraceae bacterium | reverse complement strand
AAACGCTTTAAACGATTGTTTTTCAACCGATATTCATCTTATCAATATTAATAGAAAAATCCGTCGGTATAGTTGCTTCCGTCTCCAATAAACTCCGCCATTGTTTTATCGTTTGCGCCTGCAGCGAAAGTCGGGTCCATCCTTGTCCAGATGTCTACCTTAAACTCAATAATTTTATCTATCCATCCTGTCTCATCGCTATAAACCGAAATCCAGGAATGGTATACCGGCGGAGAACCGGGGCTCACCGCAGCATATCCAAAAATCACCTTGGTTGGAATATCCTGCGAACGAAGCATTGCCGCCGTCAACACCGCATAGTCATAGCAAATCCCTTTTTTTGTACGAAGTGTCTCGTCTGGATCCGGAATATAAGCAGGGTTACTGTCTATACCGGCCGCTTTCTCCTTGTCATACACAATATTTTTGATGACATAATTATAAACGGATTCCGTCTTTTTCACAACGCCTGTCTCGTCTTTTGTAAGTTCATTCGCCAACTTAACCGAAAGCGAATTCGGCTCATACCTTATCTTTTGATTCGGTATCAAAAATGGCTTCAACGGATCAGAAATCTCGGCATCCACGGTTACCGACATCAACGTAGCATAACTGTTCCCGGAAGTTCGCTTGAAGAGCTGCAACTCATAAGATCCGTTCCCCTCCGAAAGCGGAAAAGCGTAATATTCCCCATCTTGGGCAATATTATATCGATAGGCATCTTCAAGACTATCCATCCCGGGCGCCAAAACAACGAACTTGACGTCGGTAGGATCGGAGGTCGGTTGACCGGTATACTTCGCCATCACATAACCGTCAGAAGCGTTCGAATAATCGATTGCTCCCATTTCGGTAGATTCAACATGTCCCCCGGAAGCAACCGGTTCATTCGCTATCGGAACCGCAGGCATAGACGCGACGGTATCTAGGTCAAGCTCCTTCGTCGGCGAAGAATCTGTAAACAGCCCTCCGCCCCCTCCTTCGTCCGGGGACCCGCCGAGGATTCCGCATGATGTAAACAACAAACAACAGGCCAGCACAAATGCACCGGCCATCATTGCAGTTTTTTTTGCAGAAACTAGCATTCGATAATCCTCGCAGGACATAGAATTAGTAGATATTGTAAGTTTAACCCTTATATTTTATCATTCGAATGTGATTATTGCAACTATTCCCCTCTGAAAGACAATCTAACCGCTACGCTATGGAACATCTTTTCCTTTTCTTATATAATAATATTAATACCTTAGACTGTTAAGTGTATTCTGTCACTTTTGATCGAATACGGAGGACCACATATGGCAACAGCATACATCTCGGTTTATCCATATCAAAAGAAAAGCAAAACACAACCATATGTATTTGATGCTGCCGTCCGGTTTTGCGATGCTTTTAATCTTCCTTATCCGTCGAAGATGATAAAGGGGGGAAAAGGAAAACCATATTTCTCCGGACGCGAGGATCTTTTTTTCTCCCTGTCGCACAGCGGTAACCTGCTGGTTGTTGGGGTTTCGGCCGTAGTTGTCGGCGTTGATCTTCAGCAACACCGAAAAGCAAATTGTTCCGCCATCGCCCGGCGATTTTTTCATCCTGATGAAACTGCCTTTCTCGAACAAAACCTGTCGTGCTTCTTCGATGTCTGGGCCGCTAAAGAAAGCTATGTTAAATATACCGGGGAAGGAATTACATCCTCTTTTTCATCATTTTCTACCATCAAAGACAATTCATTTCGAAACAAAATCGATGACGCATTTCTTCAAATACTGTCTGTTCGTCCCGGCTTCAGCCTTGCCCTGACATCAAAAGAAGCGGTAGAAACCGTTCTTTTCGAGCCAAAAGGCCTTGGGATCAACGAAAATTAACCAAAAACCTATTTACTTTTTTGTAAAGTTCTGCTAAACTTTACCGATAGAATAAGTACTGCCGTTGTTTACTATTCGTATTATTCCCCCGATCTACGGCATCTATGCCAAGAGGAGAGCGTATGATTTTTAAGGAAGGTATGGAAAAACCTGTTACGCCTGATACGGCATCACAGGAAAACCCGGTTGTCGACAAAAAAGAGGCTGTTGATTCGTTGACCCTCTTAGACTCTAACGACGAGGTTTTAAACCAACCGCCCCAAGAACAGTCAACGTCTGATTCCAATCGGCCGTCGAAAAATGAACGCCCCGTCAAGACAGCGAACGGACTTCGCTGCCGGCTTGTCAATGACACTTATATCATCGAACCTCTCAAGAAGCCAAAAAGCCTGAAACTGCGCGCTATGGTCGCTTTAGTGTTAGTGGCTTTTATGTTGACCGGTTCGGTGTTTTATTATGGAAGCGCGATTGTCGGAGCGCAAACAACTGAGGCGGTTGCCGGAAACTACGGCGGAATCAAAAAGACCGGCGTGTCCGCAGCCCCGATTTCCGAAGAAACGACCGTAACCGGAACGCTTCATGTTTCACTTAAGGCCAGCTCTGTTGAACGCGACCTACATGTTCGCATTATCGGAGACGACGGTTACCCGGTAGCCGGTCACCGTTTTTCTATTGAAATAACCGACCCGGAAGGCGAGACCAAAACCTACGTCAATGACTCGCGCGACGGCCGTATCTATCTTGACAGTCTTGAAAGCGGCGATTACAAGGTCGCGATGGTCCCCACGGATGGGTTTGAAACCCCCGAGCCGGTCGATGTTGAGGTCTTAGATAAGGTACAGTATAAGGAAATCGAGGATATTTCCGATAAAATCAATACATCGAAGGATGTCAACGTGGCGGCCGACGACCCGCAATATGGCAATGCCGGAACGGGTAACCCCGATGCCGGAACGCCTGCCCCTCCTCCCCCTGCGCCACAGGACACCGTAGAATTCGTAGAGTCAAAAGTTGTTGAAAAAGAGGGAAAGGTTCGCTACACCGGAAAGATCGGCGAAAATGGCAGACTTTATGCCAAAGACGGAACGCTGACCAACATTATTCCTGTTGTTGTCGATGGGTATATGACCGGGGACTATACGCTTTACGAAGAGCCAACTCCGGACCCTGAAACAACCAATCCCGAAACAACCAACCCCGAAACAACTAATCCGGAAACAACAAACCCGGAAAACGGTACCGGCGGAGATATTGATCTCTTCGGAAAAGATCAGGCTGGAAACTATATCTATGACGTCACAAAACATGCTGAAATCACAAAAACCTATTATGGTTGGCAAGATCTTGATGGAAAGCGCTACTATTTTGACAAACAGGGAAAAAAGGTAACCGGAAACCAAGTAATACAAGGCAAAAGCTTTTCGTTTAACAGCGAGGGAGTTCTCTTAACAACCGCCAAGAATAAGCTTCTCGGAATTGATATTTCTACCTGGCAGAACAGCATCGACTGGAACAAAGTTAAGGCCGCCGGGGTAGACTTTGTTATGATACGCGCCGGGTTCCGCGGTTACGGCACCGGAAAGCTGGTCGAAGACGACCTCTTCGCCTCCAATCTCCGCGGCGCAAAGGCGGCCGGGCTCCGCGTCGGCGTCTACTTCTTCTCTCAGGCAATCAATGAGGTAGAGGGCGTCGAAGAAGCCAGTATGGTTATCTCGCTCCTTAAAAAATACGGAAGCATCGACTATCCGATCGCCATCGACTCCGAATGGTCGGGCGCCCCGGGAGGAACCGGACGCGCGGACAACCTCTCCCGCGCAACAAGGACAGCCGTCTGTGTCGCGTTTTGTGAGACAGTTCGAAACGCCGGGTATACCCCGATGATCTATGCGAGCAAGAGCTGGTTTGAAACCAACCTCTCGGTAGGTTCGTTTGTCGGATATAAAATCTGGCTCGCCCACTATACCCCGGGCGGAGCGACGAGCAGCTATACCGGCCGCTACGAAATGTGGCAGTATACCTCGAAAGGAACCGTCAACGGCATCGGCGGATACGTCGACATGAACTACGGATATCTCGGCTATTAACAAAAAACCAAGAGCGGCCGCGTCGCTGCGGCTGCTCTTTTTTAGAAGGAGAACTTATGACCGTTATCAATCTGGTCTGCCTTGTCATCATTGCCGTCGGAAGTATGTTTTTTATGGGTACTCACCGGAAGGGAACCTACCTGATAGACCGCGAAAAAAGGATTTCCGATGACGTTATCAAAAAGGTCAACCGCGATTCCAACCGATTGTTTGTCGCGAAAATCGCTGCGATTTTGTGTGCGTTTGCCTCGGCGGTTCCGTTCTTCCTTACCGAAGAACTCTCCTACAATTTTAAACTTTCCAATGTCTGGTCCCCTTACCAGATCCTGATGCTTCTTGTTTTCGCTGGTATCGTATATCTCGGCAAGAAAGGGCTCAACGACCCGATCAAGGATTTTCCAAAAGATGAGGCGGAAGACGAATAGGCAAAGACCCCCGGCAATGCCAGGGGGTGCTTTTTTTTTGCTTTTTGTATATAATCAGAAAAGAATTCCCGATTGCTGAGCGCCACAAAGCGGTACTTTGCCCGGCAAAATGTTCTTTTATGCTCGACGATAGGTAAGGTGACGTATGGAGAATCGAATCAAAAAACATCAAATCGGCGCTGAAGCGCTGTTCTGGCTGTGTTTCCTTATTTACACCGCTCTCACTTTCTATTTGTTTTACCAGCAGACTGCAAATTACGAAGACGGCCGGTTTCTTTCGGACATGCCGAGCTATATGAACGGCGTTCTCGGAATCAACGAACGCGACCCCTACCCTTACCGTCTTTTTTTCTGGGTTGTCGGCGCGCTCAATACCGTTTTCCCGATTCGGCTTTCGGCGGCGTTTGGAACGGTTCTTTTTAATTCGCTTACCGTTTTGATTCTCCTCCATTATCTTTCAAAGAATCTTGCTCCCTTTTCCGGAACTTATTTGATCAAAACAAAAAGGGACAAAGAAATCGATCTCTATCCCTATCTCCCGGTACTGCTTGTCTTCGCCTGTCTGATGGCTTCGATGATCATTCTCCCGATTGACGCGCTCTATAAATTCCCCGGCCAATACTATACCGGGCAGGGAAGCGGGAACCTCTGGCACAACGCAACTTACCTCGCTACCCGTCCCTTCGCGACCCTTGCCTTCTTTCAATTTTCAGAACTTCTCGAAACCTACGAAGAAAAAGTCGATCCTAAAAAGCTTTTGTTCTTCGCCGGGTCGATGTTTCTTACCGTCTTCGCGAAACCGACTTTCGCAGTGGTTATGATGCCCGCCTCAGCGTTGATTCTGATTTACCGGCTCTTTAGCAAAAAGTTCAAGAACTTCAAGAACACCGTTTTCTTTGCGCTCGCATTTTTACCTGCCGCGCTCGATATGCTAAGACAATACCTCCCCGTCTTCGGCAAAGATGAGGAGAGCGGAATCGGGTTCGGATTCGGCGATGTTTGGAAACAGTATACCTACAGCATCCTTTTTTCGATCGTTCTTTGTTTTGCTTTTGCGATCTATATCCGTTCTTGCAATTGGAAGCCGTCCGAACACAAAACGCTGTTCAATTTTTCCTCCATATTCCTTCTCGTCTCCTTGTTTGAAGGGGTCTTTCTCTACGAAAAGGGGTTGCGGATGCCGGATGGAAACTTTCTCCAAGGCTATCTGCACGCCATGTTTTACCTGTTTATCGTATCTGCTATCGTATGGCTCGGAAGAAACAAAGAACCAAAGCGAAAACTGGCTTACGACATCGGCGCAGCGATTTTTTTCTTCGCCCATGTTGCCTCCGGTATTTTCTACTTTATTCGATTGGTTCTCGGAAATAAATTCTATTAGAGGTAGGTATGGCTGACTGGAACGCAAATCAGTATATGAAGTTCGACCGAGAACGAACCCAGCCCTCGGTCGATTTGCTCAACCGGATTCCGCTCGATACTCCAAAACAAATTATCGACATCGGCTGTGGACCCGGTAACAGTACCGCTGTTCTTCGTTCGCGTTATCAAAATGCCAAGATCCTCGGCGTAGACAGTTCTGCTTCAATGATCGAACGCGCGAAAAAAGATTACCCAGAGCTTTCGTTCGCTCTTTGCGACGTGCCGGCCGGACTTAGAGATTTGGATCAAAAATTTGACCTCGTCTTTTCGAATGCCTGCCTTCAGTGGATTCCGGATCATGTAACTCTGATTCCGAAACTGATGGAACTTCTAAACCCCGGCGGAATACTTGCCGTTCAAGTTCCGATGAACGCCGAAGAACCCGCCTATCGAGTCATTACCGACATCATTTCGTCCCCCGGATGGCAGAAGTATTTCGCCTCACTTCCCCCCGATTCCTATATCCTATCCCCCAGCGAATACTGCTCGCTTCTCTCTGATTGTTCCGGCGAATATTCGCTTTGGCAAACCCGATATTTTTATTCCTTTTCTTCCCAAGAGCAAATTCTCGAATGGGTTCGCGGAACTCGTCTTCGCCCATACCTCGCTGTACTTTCCGAATCCGAACGTCGTCAGTTTGAGGCGGAGATTCTAAAAGGAATTGTAGACTCCTACCCGGCCGAACCCAACGGATCTGTTCTCTTTCGGTTTCTGCGGCTTTTCTTTATTGCAGAAAAAAAGCTTTAGCAACAAAACGCCCCCGGTAAAACCGGGGGCGTTTATCATTTACTTATTTCCGTTAGAATATAACTGAAACCGCTCGTTAACGAGCCACAGCGCTTCATCCAGAGAAATATCGGTCTGGTCAAACGAAACGTTGAGAAGAGGTAGTCCCAATTTTTTGTTCGTGAGGATCATCTTCTTGCGCAGTGGTTTTACTCGCAAAAGATACTGCTCCTCGTTTTTTACCGAAATAGATAGAAACCGTTGCCCGGTCAATTTCATAATCTGGATTCGGTCAACATCTTTCCAGGGAACAAATCCGATTCCCCCCGGCTCTCCGTCGGTAATCCCATCGTCCGAAACTCAAAGAATCGGCACAGGTTTTAGGATCTTTCTAAAGATTAGATAGAAACAGTATCCAAAAAAGACCGAGACCGCAATTCCCACAAGCCGGATTATCCACTGCCACACCGGCTGGTTGGGCAAAGCGCTCAAACGACCGGAAAACTTCATCTCACTATATAGTCAGTCAATTTCAAAACGCTAAAGCGTTTTGAAACGGCGGGCTTTGCCCGTCGACACGCCTTTGGCGTGCCGACTGACTATGCAGCAAGGTTAACGCCGCCACAGACGGCGCGCGGCACACGCCGCGAATGAAAAACACTTTAGCGTTTTTCATTTAACCAGCTATAGTTGAGCAACGTCAACATCAGCCCAAACCCCATCAGTAACGCAGAAAACAAAGCCAGAACCGCTAGCTTTCCACGTTTCTGAAAGATCGTTATATCGCTCATTACTTCGTTCCAAAAATCCGATCCCCGGCGTCACCAAGTCCCGGTACGATATACTTGTCTGCGTTGAGTTCCTTGTCAACAGCTGCACAGAAAATGGGAACTTCGGGATGCTCTTCATACATTCTGTCGATCGCATATTCCGCCGCAATAATACAGACGAGGCGCATATCCTTCACTCCGGATTTTTTTAGGTATTCAACCGTAGCCGTAGCCGTTCCGCCCGTCGCAAACATCGGGTCGAGAATAATGACGGTGCTGTTTTCAACGTTCGGCGGCATCTTACAGTAGTATTCAACCGGCTCGTGTGTTTCGGGGTCGCGGTAAAGCCCGATATGCCCGACTTTTGCGTTCGGAAGCAGTTTCTGAATTCCCGCGACCATCCCGAGACCTGCTCTAAGAATCGGAACAAGCGCAACCGGTTTGTCGGCAAGAACCTTGGTTTTTGTTTTTGCAATCGGTGTCTCGATTTCAATTTCCGAAATCGGCAGATCCCGTGTTACTTCATATACCATCAGCATAGAGACTTCCTCTACCAGTTCCCGGAAATCCTTTGTGCTGGTGTTTTTGTCGCGAAGCAGCGATATTTTATGCTGAATCAGCGGGTGGTCAAAGATAAAAGCGTTTTTGTATTGCATAGCCCCTCCAAGTTTTGTTAATAATCGATTCCCAATAAATTATATTTTAACATATTCCCTCCCGTTCATACAATCAATTTTACCTCCTTTTGGATTTGTCTTCCGAACGCGGCTATGGTAAAATCCAGATAGAATCAGCAAAACACAGTTTCTGTTGTTTCATTCTATTTTTGTGCTATTTTATTATTACTTCGCTTTGGTTTTGACCGTCGAAACACGTTAAAGCCAAAAGCCTGTGGCTTTGCCACGCTTCTAAGGGGTGAACCGGTTGAAACATAAGAAAGATCCAAGAAAACCACTTGGCTGGCTCTATTCATTGGCTGTTTTTGTCTTGAATATTTTTATGCGGCTGAAATTCAAGTTAAAAACCGATGGGTCGGCGACAAAAGACATTCAAGGTCCGATCATTGCAATAGGCAACCATCAATGCAACTTCGATTTTGCAGCGGCGGCAATTACACTGCGTCAGATTCAGTTTAATTTTGTTGTAACCACCTTCTTCTTTAACAGCTGGTTTTTAAAAATGGTGCTCGGTTGGATTGGCGCAATTCCAAAACGTCAGTTTATTCCCGATATCTCGGTGATCCGGAAAATCTACCGTGCAGTCGGAAACGGTCAAAGCGTCTTTATTTTTCCGGAAGGCCAGGTCGGCTATTACGGCGCCGAGGTCGGGATCGACGACGCTATCGGAAAGCTGATTAAGCACCTGAAAATCCCGGTTGTGAACGTCAACCTCAACGGCGGTTTTTTAAGTTATCCAAAATGGGCAAGGGCTACTTACCCCGCACGTATGGAAGCAAAGAGCGAGCTGATACTAACCCCCGAGCAGATTGAAACCATGAGCGAGGAAGAAATCTTTATTACGATTAAAAATGCGCTTGCATACAATGATTTTGATTGGCAGCGAAAAAGGATGATCCCCTCTAAGAAAGATCGAATGACCGAAGGGCTTCAAAATATCCTCTACCGTTGCCCGGCATGTAACCGCGATTTTGTCATGACTTCTTCGGGAACAAAACTTTGTTGCAGCAACTGTGGCTATACCGTAACGCTCAATCGTTACGCCTTTTTTGAATCTGAATCTAAGGAACAACCGCTAATCTACGACAATATCGCCGACTGGTTTTTGATGCAGCGCCGCGAAGTAGAACGCGAGGTAGAAAAAGGCTCTCTTCCTTTTGTAACCGCCTGCAAGCTGACAAGCACCAAGCCGGGCTCCGGCGGATATTTCCCGCGCGGAGAGGGCACACTCTCCTTGGATTTTGATGGTCTACACTTCGACGGAACGCGAGATGGGAAACCCTACAGCCAGCTATTTTCGGTAGATACCCAGAGCGCAGTTACCCACAATACCAGCGTCTGGGGCGTTGATTTTGCCGGGGATGACTGCAATTACGCTTTCTCTCCCGACGACCCAAGAAAGATGATAAAAATCGTCGAACTCTATTCCGCCGTTCGAGCTCATCGCGATAAGAATATCGCCGATCTTAAAAAATCCTAGCATATCGGAACATGACGTGAAAGGGGATCAATATGAAAACCGTAACACTCAAAAATGGCGTTCAGGTTCCGCGCCTTGGCCAGGGAACCTGGTTTATCGGGGACAATCCAAAAACCCGCGTCAGTGAGATTGAAACGCTTCGCCGCGGGATTGATCTCGGAATGACGCTGATCGATACGGCCGAGATGTACGGAAGCGGAAGAAGCGAAAGCCTCGTAGGCGAAGCAATCGCGCCATATGATCGCGAAAAGCTCTTTCTCGTTTCAAAAGTTCTTCCAAACAACGCCGGCAGGAAAAACATATTCCAAAGCTGTGACAGATCTCTCGAACGCCTTAAAACAGAATATCTTGACTGTTATCTTCTTCATTGGCGCGGCGGCGTTCCGCTACGAGAAACTATTGATTGTATGAAAGAACTGGTGTCCCGGGGGAAAATCAAGAGTTTCGGCGTAAGCAATCTCGATACATACGATATGGAAGAACTCGTTGCAATACCCGGCGGCGATGACGCCGTTACCAATCAGGTTCTTTACCATCTCGGCTCCCGCGGAATTGAATACGATCTTCTTCCGTGGCTCAAAAAGCATAACATGGCTATGATGGCCTACTGCCCTCTGGCTCAGGGAGGCTCGCTTCGCTCAAACCTTCTTAAGAGCGAGGCGGTACGGATCATAGCGGCAGAGCGCGAAATCGACGCCTTTCAGGTTCTGCTTGCCTTTGCGCTTCACGACCCAAACATAATGGCCATCCCGAAGGCTTCTACAATAAAGCACGTCGAAAAGAATTACCAGGCACTCTCGGTAACGCTTACCCAGCGGGATATCGATCTTCTTTCCGAGGACTTCCCGCCACCAACAAGAAAAATGCCGCTGGATATCCAGTAGCTTAAATAAAAACCGCCCGAGGGCGGTTTTTTATGTCAACGTACATGCAAGCACGATTCTATCGTAATATATTATTGCAGATTCTTTTTGTGGTACAATGTTTTCGGAGGTGATCGATTTGTTCACGCTTTACAAAATCTATTTCGGTGAACAGCTCGCCTACCTCGGGCGTACTCGCCAACCGTTAAAACAGAGGCTCCGCGGTCATTTTTTCAAAAAGAAATTCCACAAATGTATTGATATTTACAAGGTAACCCGAATCGAACGGGCCGAAACCGCGTCCTGCGCCGATATGTATCTTTACGAAATTTACTATATCAACAAGCTCCACCCGCTTCTCAACAAAGATGATCTCGCGCCGGACGATTTAACCATTTCGCTTCCGGAATTGGAGTTTTTAGAATTTGAATGCAACTTGATGGAGAAATGGAAAATCGAATTCTCTAAAAACGAAGCGGAATACAAAGAGATTCTTCGGGTCCGCAGGGAAAAGCGCGCCGCGAGAAAAAAAGAACAGGAACTAAAGAAAAAACAGGAATCCTTGATAAATAATCAAGAAGCCGCCCAATAGGGCGGCTTTTTTGTCGGCGCTGCATGCTGTTACGAAACCGTCTCGGCTTTCGTGGGCAGCGGCCCCTCGCTGTTTCTTTTTTTCCTAGCAAACAACACGATTAGGATCGCAGCCGATGC
>CAZGYK010000040.1:3858-11171 GCA_964530485.1 uncultured Oscillospiraceae bacterium | reverse complement strand
ACAGTTTATTTTGCCAGCACTGCGGTACGAAGGTTATAGCTGGTTAAATGAAAAACGCTAAGCGTTTTTCATTCGCGGCGTGTGCCGCGCGCCGTCTATGGCGGCGTTAACCTTGCTGCATAGTCAGTCTATTTCATAGAGCTGCCGGATGTCCGGCGGCTTTTTTGCGGATATAGAACTAAAAGTTCGCGGCGCTTTTAACAGTTGAAACTTCTCACGGCTCGACCTCTGAAAATGATCGCAATAAAATGCTTCTTGATGGAAAATTCCCATTGCTTTTTTTCGCGCTTCATGATATGATTTCTTGAAGAATAAGAAATGGGAGGTTTTGTGAAAACTGAATTGGTTTTTACAAAATTTTTTTGCCCAAACGCAGAATCAACCGGAGGAAGAGAGGAAAAATGAAACATCTTTTGACCTTGTCCGACTTGACAGTACCGGAAATTGAACAGTTGATTGACCGTGGCAGCGCTTTTGAAAAAGGGGTGCCCGCTCCCCAGTTTCCAGGAAAAATTGCCGCTAATTTGTTTTTTGAACCTTCGACCCGAACCCAGTACAGCTTCAATGTCGCTGAAGAAAAACTGGGGATGCGGGTCGTTTCTTTTAATCCGGAAGGAAGTTCGTTAAAGAAGGATGAGAGCTTCTACGATACGATCAAGGTATTTGACAGTTTCGGAGTTGATGTCCTGGTTATCCGACATACTGAAAACGCCTATTACAATCAGCTTCTCGGACACATCAACGCTGCGATATTAAACGGCGGCGACGGAACGGGGAATCATCCGACCCAGTCGCTTCTTGATCTGATGACAATCAAACAGGAGTTCGGTCATTTTGATGGGCTCAAATGTGCGATTATCGGCGACATTCGCCACTCGAGAGTTGCTCATACCGACATCGAGGTGATGGGAAGGCTTGGGATGGAGGTCGTAACCAGCGGACCGGATATGTACCAGGAAGCGGGATATAACTTCCAGCCGTTCAAAGAGGCGGTATCGACTTCTGATATTGTAATGCTCCTTCGTGTACAACATGAGCGTCATCACGACGAAGACGGTTTCTCAAAGTCGGAGTATCATAAGAACTTCGGATTAAACAAAGAGACGGTCAGGTTGATGAAGGAAAAGGCGATCATCATGCATCCCGCGCCGTTCAACAGGGGAGTTGAGATCGCGGATGAGATCGTAGAGAGTGAACGGTCGAGGATTTTTAAGCAGATGAAGAACGGGATGTATGTCCGAATGGCAGCCCTTGAGCGGGCTTTGGAAGGATATTGGTATGGAGTTTTACCTGAATAACTGCGGTTTCTACGAACACGGAGAGCTGACAAGAAAAAACTTCTATATTCTAGACGGGTCTTATACCGTCGTATCGGAATTCGAAAAGCAGATCCCGATGATCGATGGTAGCAATAAAATTCTCGCTCCGTCTTTTGTAGATCTTCATGTTCATCTTCGGGAGCCGGGGTTTTCCTATAAGGAGACAATCCGGAGCGGAACCGAGGCTGCTGCTCGCGGCGGATTTACGACGGTTTGCGCGATGCCGAATCTGGAACCGGTCCCGGATTCTATTGAGTCGCTCCAACAACAGATTGATCTGATTGAAGCGGACGCGGTCATTGAAGTTTTGCCCTATGCGTCAATTACGAAAGGCGAAAAGGGAAGAATGCTTTCGGATATCGAGAGTCTCTCGGATATCTGCTGCGGCTTTTCCGACGATGGGAAGGGAGTCCAGAGCGATAAGATGATGCAGTCCGCAATGGAGCGGATCAAAGCGTCGAACTCGCTTCTTTCCGCCCACACGGAAGATGAGAGCGAACTTAAACCGGGCGGGGCGGTCCACGACGGCGCTGTTGCGAAAAAGTATCATCTGATAGGGATGCCGTCGGCTTCGGAGTACAAACAAATTCTTCGGGACATCGCCCTTCTTGAAACAACCGGATGCCGGTATCATATCTGCCATATTTCGGCAAAGGAAAGTGTAAGAGCCGTTCGCGAAGCGAAGGCAAGAGGTGTCGCGGTTACTGCCGAAGTAACGCCGCACCATCTCGCGCTTACGGAAGCCGATATCGTTGAGGACAGCGGTCGTTTTAAGATGAATCCGCCGCTCCGCGGCGAAGACGACCGTGCGGAGCTCCTAAAGGGGATCGCTGACGGGACAATTGACGTAATTGCTACCGACCATGCGCCGCATTCGGACGCGGAAAAAAGCGGGGGATTGAAAGAAAGTCTCTTCGGAACGGTTGGAAGCGAGACGGCATTTGCGGTATGCAATACCTATCTTGTAAAAGCCGGTATCATCGGCTATGAAAAGCTGTTCGAGATGATGTGTGATAACCCGAGAAAAATTCTCGACCGGGCGACGGCTGAAGGTTGGGTTCTACTTGATACCGAAACAGAGTTTACGGTTGATTCGAACGATTTTCTTTCGAGAGGGCGCTCGACGCCGTTTGAAGGGAAGCAGCTCTTTGGGGATGTTGTTATGACGGTATACCGGGGATCTGTTGTCTACATGAATGGGGGATTACTGTAATGACCGAAAAGAAGAAAAAACTGGTGTTCGAAAACGGACGCGAATTTTATGGCGTTAGTTTCGGCGCAGATACCGAGGCGGTATATGAAGTTATCATCAATACGTCTATGGTCGGATATCAGGAAATTGTTTCAGATCCCGGGTACTGCGGGAAGATGGTCTTGATGACCTATCCTTTGATCGGAAACTGTGGGTTGGCCGACGAAGATTACGAATCAAAAACGCCGATGATCGGCGGATTGATTGTAAGAGAATACAATGATTTCCCGAGCAATTTCCGCTATACGAAAACATTGGAGGAGGAGCTCTCGGAATACTGGATTCCAGGAATTTGCGGCGTTGATACGCGTGAGATCGCGAGAATGATAAAAGCGGAGGGAACGTTGCGCGCGATGTTGACCGACGCGGAAAAGCCGCTAGACGAGGTCAGAAAAGCGATTGCGGAAACTCCTCGTCACACGGCGCAGATCTCTGATGTAAGCTGTAAAAAACGTTGGTATTCAAGGACGCCGAACTTCAAGTATAATATCGTCGCTATTGACTGCGGAATTGCACACAGTCTGATCGAAAGCTTAAATTCGCGAGGCTGTAATGTGATTGTCGTACCCTATGATATAACAGTAGAAGAGCTTCTAGCGCTTCACCCGGACGGCGTCATGATTTCCAACGGACCCGGAAATCCCGAAGAAGTGCCTTCGGTCATCTCATTGATTCAATCGTTAAACGGTGAACTTCCCCTGTTCGGACTTGATTTTGGTTTTCTCGCGATAGCGTATGCAAACGGCGCAAAAATTGTCAGGATGAAGACCGGACATCACGGGTCCAACCACCCGGCCAAAAACTTAAGAACCGGAAAAACTGAGATTATTTCGCAGAACCACAGTTATACGGTTGACGAAGCGAGCCTTGAAAAGACGCCGCTAAATAGTTACTACAAAAATCTGCTTGACGGTACCGTTGAAGGAATCGAGAATGAATCAAACCTTGTTATGGCGGTTCAGTTCCACCCGGAGAGCTCGCCCGGAGCGTCCGACAGCGCGCATCTCTTTGACCGGTTTCTCGAAATGATCGAGAGAAATAATCAGAAAAGGGGGAAGCAGAATGCCTAAAGATACGACGATCCAGAAGATTCTAGTTATTGGCTCCGGCCCGATCGTTATCGGCCAGGCGGCGGAGTTTGACTATTCAGGGACCCAAGCCTGCCTCGCCCTGAAAGAAGCGGGATACAGCGTAATTCTTCTCAACAGCAATCCGGCGACCATTATGACCGATACCGATATCGCGGATAAAGTTTATATGGAACCGTTGACTCTGGAATATGTTGCCCGCGTCATTCGTATGGAACGGCCAGACGCTCTTCTTCCGACGCTCGGGGGACAGACCGGGCTGAACCTCGCGATGCAGCTTGCAACAAAAGGGATTTTGGCCGAATGTCAGTGCCGGATACTTGGAACAGACTTTGATTCGATCAACCGCGCCGAGGACCGAGAAAAATTCAGAGAACTCTGCGAAAAAATCGGAGAGCCGGTTGTTGAAAGCGATATTGCCCATACCATTGAGGACGCGATGAAATCCGCCCACAGAATCGGGTACCCGGTTGTGCTTCGCCCTGCGTTTACGCTTGGCGGAACCGGAGGCGGTTTTGCCGATAACGATGAAGAGCTCGCGGAAATCGCCGAAAGCGCGCTTTCGCTTTCCCCAGTTACCCAGGTTCTGGTTGAAAAATCGATCCGCGGTTATAAAGAGATCGAATTTGAAGTTATGCGGGATGCCGACGATACGGCAATTGCGATCTGCTGTATGGAGAACATGGATCCCGTCGGGATCCATACGGGGGACTCTATCGTTGTTTGCCCTTCCCAGACGCTTACGGCGCGGGAATATCATATGCTCCGCAAAGCGTCTCTTAGTATCATCCGTGAACTTGGGATCGAAGGAGGATGCAACGTTCAGTTTGCGCTCGACCCGTATTCGTTCAACTACTTTGTCATTGAAGTTAATCCAAGGGTTTCTAGGTCGTCTGCTCTCGCGAGCAAGGCGAGCGGATACCCGATTGCCCGAGTGTCGGCGCTGATTGCGGTCGGGATGCGCCTCGAAGAAATCCAACTTGCGAATACGCCGGCCTGCTTTGAACCGTCGCTCGACTATGTTGTCACGAAAGTAGCGCGTTTCCCCTTTGACAAATTCGGTTCGGCAAAACGGCTTCTCTTTACGCAGATGAAGGCGACCGGCGAAGTTATGGCGATAGGGAGAACCTTTGAAGAGAGCTTCTTAAAGGCGATCCGTAGTCTTGAAACCGGAGCGAACCATGTCTGGCTTAAGAAGTTCGATGATATGAGCGAAACAGACCTGTTCGGGTACCTTGACAAGCCGACCGATGAAAGGATTTACGCGATTGCCGAGCTGCTCCGCCGCGGGATTGACCCGCTCGTGGTGTGCGAACATACAAAGATCGATCTCTTCTTTATCGATAAAATCCGGAATATGATACTTTTCGAAAAACGGTTACAACAGGATTGGTCGGATGAAACACTTCGCGAAGCAAAGAAGATGGGAATTTCCGACGCCTATATCGGAAGGCTTTTGAATAAATCGGAAACCGAAGTTTTCCTTATGAGGAAAGAAAAGGGAATCTTGCCGGTCTATAAGATGATCGACAGCTGTGCCGGTGAATTCGACAGCTACGTTCCGTATTTTTATTCCAGCTATGAGGGCGAAAACGAGTCGCTAGTGACGAAGAAGCCGTCGGTCATAGTTCTTGGTGCTGGACCGATTCGAATCGGCCAGGGCGTCGAATTTGACTATTCGACGGTTCATGCAATCTGGGCAATCCGGGAAGCCGGATACGAGGCGATCATTATCAACAACAACCCAGAAACAGTTTCAACCGATTATTCGGTGAGCGACAAACTCTATTTTGAACCGCTTGTTGTCGAAGACGTCATGAACATCATCTCGATGGAGAATCCGTTTGGGGTGATTGTATCGTTGGGCGGCCAGACGGCAATTAACCTTGCCGCAAAGTTGGACGCGCTCGGCGTTCCGATAATCGGAACCGATGTTGCGGCGATTGAGCGCGCGGAGAACCGAGACAGCTTTGAGCATACGCTTCAAAGGCTTAAGATCCCCCAGCCTGTCGGCCAGGCAGTGACCCAAATTGACGACGGCGTCAGGGTCGCGAATGAGATCGGATACCCGGTTCTGGTACGCCCCTCCTATGTCCTCGGCGGAAGAGCGATGCAGATTGTATCCGACGATGATTCCCTTAGACGTTATTTGACAGAAGCAGTCTTGATTGATGAAGAGCAGCCGGTTCTGGTTGACCGGTACGTTTCTGGAAAAGAAGTCGAAGTAGACGCGGTATGCGACGGAAAAGACGTCTTTATTCCCGGGATCATGGAACACGTCGAGCGTACCGGTGTCCACTCGGGAGACTCAATCAGCGTCTATCCGACCTTTTCTATCACCGATAAGGTCAAAGAGACAATTGTAGATTATACGATTAAGCTTGGAGTCGGAATCGGGATCAAAGGACCGTTTAATATCCAATATATTGTCGACGATAACGAGGAAGTATTTGTAATCGAAGTCAATCCGCGTTCCTCAAGAACAGTTCCGTTCCTTTCGAAGGTAACCGGAATCGGGCTCGCCAATATCGCGACGAAAATTGCGCTTGGCCAAAGCCTTTCGAGCCAAGGATTTGAAACCGGGATAGCGCCTGAAAAGAAGGGACGTTGGTATGTTAAAGTTCCGGTATTCAGCTATTCAAAACTTCGCGGGGTCGATACGATTCTGTCGCCGGAAATGAAATCTACCGGAGAAGCGATCGGCTATGATGCTACGCTTACAAGAGCGCTTTATAAAGGTCTTCAGGCGGCAAATCTCCGGGTTGAGAACTATGGTACGGTTCTTGTCACAATTGCGGACGAGGACAAACCGAGGGCGTTAACCCTTGTAAAGCGTTTTTACGATCTCGGATTCAATATCGAAGCGACCGAGGGCACGGCGGAGTTCCTGAAAAACAACGGCATCCGTACAAGAATGCGGAGAAAGCTGAGCGAGGGCAGCGATGAAATTCTGGAATCGCTGAAGCAGGGACATATCGCCTACGTGATCAATACGGTTTCTCCCGCAAAGACGTCGGCGGCCCACGATGGATTTATGATCCGGCGGCATGCGGTCGAAAACGGAATTACAGCGTTTACGTCGCTAGATACGGTAGAGCGTCTTCTCGATGTTCTCGAGGAAATTACCATTCGTGTTTCTACGATTGATGCATAGGGGAAATCCATGACAAAAAACAGGTATACCATTATATCTAACGAATTGATTGCTGAAGCGACCTATAAGATGGTACTTCGGGGGGATACGTCGGGGATTACGCGTCCGGGGCAGTTTATCAATATCGCGCTTCCGGGGCTGTATCTTCGCCGACCGATCAGCGTGAGCGATTGGAACGAAGATACAATTACAATCATCTACAAAGTCGTTGGGAAGGGAACCGACGAAATGTCAAACCTTCGCCTCGGCAAAGAACTCGATATTCTGGTGGGACTCGGAAACGGGTACGATATTGAACCTGCCTTTGGAAAAAGGATCGCTTTGATTGGCGGAGGCTGCGGCGTGCCGCCCCTGATAGGTTTGGCGAGACTGTTAAAGGCAGGCGGAGCAGATGTTTTTGCTGTCTTTGGATTCAACGATTCAAAGGGCGCATTTGGCGTGTTAGAGATGGAGTCGTTCGGGATTCCGGTATCGCTTACGACGGTAGACGGATCTTTCGG
>CAZGYK010000040.1:2102-3848 GCA_964530485.1 uncultured Oscillospiraceae bacterium | reverse complement strand
TTTGTGACGGACGTATTGAAGTCGATGGATTACGATTACTACTTTGCCTGCGGACCTGAGCCGATGCTTGCCGCAGTCCATTCGACCGGGAAAGAAGGACAGCTTTCGTTCGAAGAGAGAATGGGTTGTGGATTCGGGGTCTGCATGGGTTGCAGCTGTGAAACGCTAGTTGGATATAAGCGGATCTGTGTTGACGGCCCGGTGATGCTCAGCTCGGAGGTGTCGCTTGATGGGAAATAAACTATCGACTGTTCTTTCAGGAGTACAGTTAAAGAATCCAATCATACCGGCGAGCGGGACGTTTGGGTTTGGATATGAGATGGCGCGATTTTATGATCTTAACCTTCTCGGTGGAATCAGTATCAAAGGAACGACATTGGAAAGCCGTTTTGGAAACCCGACGCCTAGAATCGCGGAATGTGAGGCGGGTCTTCTCAACGCAATTGGACTTCAAAATCCCGGCGTTGACGCTGTTGTAAAAAAAGAGCTGCCAAAGCTTTTAGAAGTATTTGAAGGGCCGGTAATCGCCAATATCTCCGGGTTTTCGGTTGAAGAATATGTTGCGGTAGCGAAACGGTTTGATAAGACGGACGTTGCAATCCTAGAAATCAATATCAGTTGTCCTAATGTAAAACATGGCGGAATGGCATTCGGAACGTCTCCGGAAGCGGCGTCGGAAGTGACGAAAGCGGTCAAGGGAGCTGTCAAAAAGCCGGTATATATGAAGCTTTCGCCGAATGTGACCGATATTGTCGCGGTTGCAAAGGCATGCGAGCAGGCCGGTGCGGACGGATTGACGCTTATCAACACGCTGCTCGGAATGCGGATTGAACCGAGAACAGGGAAACCGATTGTGAGTACCGGAGCCGCGGGATTTTCCGGCCCCGCGATCAGGCCAATTGCCGTTCGCATGGTTTACCAGGTATCGGGTGCGGTTAAAATTCCGGTGATCGGGGTAGGGGGAATCTCCTCCGCGGACGATGTCCTCGAGATGATAGCGGCCGGGGCGTCGGCGGTACAGGTAGGGGCCGCAAACCTCATCAACCCGTTTGCATGTAAGGAGATCATAGAAGATCTCACTTTGAAGATGGATCAATATCGAATTGATACAATAAAAGATTGGATCGGGAAGGGGCATCATGAATAAAAGAGATGTGATCGTAGCGTGTGATTTCAAAGACAGGGCGACGACAATCGCGTTCCTAGAACAGTTTCCAGGAATGGAAAAGCCGTTTGTTAAAATCGGAATGGAGCTATTCTATGGCGAGGGTCCGGATGTAGTCCGGGAAATTCTGGATCGGGGTCATTCGGTTTTTCTCGACCTGAAGCTGCATGATATTCCGAATACTGTACGTTCTGCGATGAAGAATATCGCAAAACTTGGCGTTCAGATGACCAACCTTCATGCGTCCGGGACCATCGCAATGATGGAGGCGGCGTTGGATGGTCTCAACGAAGGAAGCAACGGCTACCGCCCGCTTCTCATCGCGGTGACGCAGCTGACAAGCACCAGTGAAGAATGTATGCAAAAAGAACTTCTGATATCGGCATCGCTAAACGATACCGTACGCCGATATGCCGAGAACGCGCAGCTTGCAGGTCTTGACGGAGTCGTCTGTTCTCCGCTCGAGACGCGGATTGTGAAGGAGGCGTGCGGAGAAGGGTTCCTGACGGTCACGCCGGGAATTCGTTATCTGGATTCCGGAAAAGATGACCAGAGCCGGATCACAACCCCAGAAAAAGCAA
>CAZGYK010000040.1:0-2092 GCA_964530485.1 uncultured Oscillospiraceae bacterium | reverse complement strand
GTTGTCGGAAGACCAATTACCGCAGCGGACGATCCTGTTGCAGCTTATAAGCGCGTAAAGCGTGACTTTTTGGAGGCGGAATAATAATGGAAAAAGAGATTGCTAAGTTACTTCTTGAAATCAAAGCGGTGTTCCTGCAACCGAACGCCCCCTTTACATGGGCGAGCGGAATCAAGTCTCCGATTTATTGTGACAACCGGCTGATTCTTTCTTATCCGGATGCCAGAAAAACGGTCGAAGAAGCGCTCGCAAAAAATGTAAAGAAATACTATCCGGGCGCTGAGCTGCTTGCCGGTACGAGTACGGCAGGAATTGCCCATGCAGCGATCACGGCCGACATCCTCGATCTGCCGATGGCGTATGTTCGAGGCGGTGCGAAGGATCACGGAAGAAAAAACCAAATCGAAGGCCGTGTCGAGGCCGGACAAAAAGTGGTTGTTATAGAGGATCTGATTTCAACTGGGGGATCGGTCATTGAGGTTGTTGAAGTTTTAAGGGAGGCCGGGGCGGATGTACTTGGAATTGCTTCGATCTTTACCTATGATATGAAAAAGGGAAACGAGCGGCTGCGTGAAGCGGCGATCCAGAATGTATCTCTCTCCAATTACCACGCATTGATTGATGCGGCGCTCGAAACCGGGTATATCAACCAGTCGGATGTAAAGAAGCTAGAGGTGTTCCACGAGAATCCGAGCGACCCCGCCTGGATGGATCAGTAAGCTTAGTATTGGATATGTAAATCCCCGCCGAAAGGCGGGGATTTACTTAATTCCATAAAGCGAGCGCGGAGCGCGAATTTTCGGTTTTTGACTGTCAAAAACCTGAGCGAATGCGAGAAAATGGCGAAATAAAGTGAAGCGTTCACTAAAAAGCCGCTCTTCGACTTTATTTAAGATTTTCAATTTGAATCAGCATGATCACAAGCGTTGAAATCGCTAGAATCAGACAGAGCGCGCGAAGTGTCAATGAGAGAAAAAGAGGCAGAAAAGGAACAGTATGAAAAAAATAGAGAAGGTATCCGCATATCGCGAGAGATGAAAAACCGGCAATTCCGGTAAAAGTCATTTTTACAAAACGGAACGAACTCTTTTTCTTAACCATACCGCACTCCTTTAGATAAGCAAGATTCAGTTCTCGAGATCGGATATCTCGCGAATCCGACCGATATGTCGCTCGCCGTTAGAGAAAGGGGTTTTTAAAAAAACATCGACCAGCTCGAAGGCATAATCCGGCGCAAGAATTCGTCCGCCGAGACAGAGTACGTTTGCGTCGTTGTGCTCGCGCGCAAGTTTTGCGCTAAATGCTTCTGTAACGCAGGCCGCACGGATTCCCCTATGTTTGTTTGCGGCGATCGAAATTCCGATTCCGGTTCCGCAAACAAAAATACCTGCTTCGATTTTGCCCGAAAGGATATCGGCGCAGGGTTCTGCGACAACGAGCGGGTAGTCGACCGGTTTATTCTCATAGATTCCGTAATCATGGTAGGCTATCCCGGCATCTGAAAGATATTTTCGAATCTCTTCTTTTAGCTGGAAACCGCCATGGTCACTTACGAGTGCTATCATTCCGGCATACCCTCCTTTTTTAGCTGTTCTTCCCGCTCCCGTTCGGCCTGTGAGTCCTGCATATAAAACGGGGCGAGTTCGTCAATAGAGACTGTTTTTCCATGTTCGATATATTCCTTAGCAACCGCCGCAACCGCCGAGGCGCGAAGCCATCGAAGATGGGAGGGTGTCGCGATACATTCGAGCGCGTCTTTACAAAAAGTATAGCATAGATCGCTCGCATCGCCAACGAAGAGAACTGGAAGTTGGAATTTTTTTAGTAATTCGGTCAGTTCTTCAAGCGACAGAATGCTGTCTGTGGAGATGCGCTGAAGCCTTCCGCCAAGCGTCATCAGGAAAGCGGCACAGTAGACGCGGTTTCTCCTTGCGTCGAGCGCCGGAACGATCACTGCATCGGAAAAGAGACAGCTCTGCGCCAATGCCTCAAGCGTTGGAACCGCTACGCAGGGTTTTTGTTCAGGAAAAGCCAATCCTTTAACCGTGCCGATTCCGATCCGGAGCCCGGTAAAAGAGCCCGGCCCGCAGGT
>CAZGYK010000039.1:0-11315 GCA_964530485.1 uncultured Oscillospiraceae bacterium | reverse complement strand
GCCAGCAGCTCGAAGAGGACGGGGTTACCTTTCTTGAAAACGGAAGGGTGGATATGAAACTTCACCAATGGGATTTCGATTTGCTGTTATAGGATCCGCAGGTCGGCGCATGGATAGTATATGTCAGGGTGGGAGTGTAGATGGAAGAAAAAACTATCAAGAAAAAGAAAGAACGCGCGACCGGAAGACATAAGTTTTTTATGGCGATATTGACGTTTTTGCTCTCTCCGTTTGTTCGGCTGAAATTTCGGTTTTCCTACAAGAAGATACGCCTTCCGGAAACGCCGACAATTGTACTTATGAACCATAACAGCGACTATGACGCGATCTATGCGGGAATCGCGATAAAGGATTTCATGTATTTTGTCGCGAGCGAGCATATTTACCGCTGGGGCTTTTTTAGCAAAGTGATCAAGTTTATTTTTGATCCGATTATCCGCGTCAAGGGAACGACCGAAGCCCGGGCCGCGATGGAGATATTAAAAACCATCCGCAAGGGAAACAGTGTCTGCCTGTTTGCGGAAGGGAACCGCTCTTTCAACGGGGAGACCTGTCCGATTTTGCCTTCGACGGGAAAACTCGTTAAGAAAAGCGGCGCGGCAATGGTGACCTATGTTCTTCGGGGGGACTATCTGACAACGCCGCGATGGGGCAAAGGGATCCGCAAGGGGATGATTAAGGGCGAACTGATCAATACCTATTCGAAGGAACAGGTAGCGGCGATGAGCGACGACGAGATTAACCGAAGAATCGCCGAGGATCTTTATGTAGACGCGTATGCCGATCAGGCAAGGCTTAACGTACCTTACCACGGAAAAAAGGAACTACAGGCGAAGGGAATCGAGATCGCTCTTTACATTTGCCCGGAATGCAACAAGATCGGGTCGATCGAGAGCGAGAATGACCAGTTTTTCTGCGATTGCGGCCTTCATGCCCGATATACGGAGTATGGAAAACTCGAATCGCTAAGCGAAAAGGCGCTTCCATTTGAGACGATTCTCGATTGGGATCATTGGCAGGTTAAGACACTTTACGAAATGCTATCCGAGTCGGATGATCTTGCGACTCCGGTATTCATGGATGATGAACAGGAACTTTACGAGATATCTGGTGCGGAAGCGACGCCGCTTGTGATGAACGGGAGACTCTCGCTATTTCGGAACAGAATCACGGTTGAAAACGGCGAAAAGGGCTTTGAATTCCTATTTGACGAAGTTGGCGACATTGAAGTAACCGGGCGGATGAACATTGCCTTTTCGACGGAAGATAAAAGACATTACGAAATTAAATCTCAGCGGCTTCGTTCCGCAGCGAAATACCGCGAGAGCTATCGGTTTTTAACAGGGAAGAATTAAAGAAAAACCCCCTTCGAAAAGGGGGCGGGACTGTTAGGCTGCGCGGAGCGATTCAAGCTCAAGGAGGATCTCATTGTAGCTGTCGGCGGAGAAGAGAAACCGTCCATAACAGTCAAAGACTTCATAATGTTCGTAAACCCGATTGATAGTATAGTCCATAATTAACCTCCAAAAAATGTTCAACAGTTCGACGTATCCACAGTTTACCAAAAGATGTGTACAATAAAACGGACAGTGTTGACAGCGAACCTGATGTTTGGTAGAATGATTTTCGCATCATATACGGAGAGGTACCGAAGCGGTCATAACGGGGCGGTCTTGAAAACCGTTAGGGCTTTGCGGCCCACAAGGGTTCGAATCCCTTCCTCTCCGCCAAATTCGGTACATGAGCCCAGCGGCTTGTGTACCGTGTTTATTTTTGTCAAGAGCCTTTTTATCATGGGGTTTGACGGAGATACACAAGTTTAGCATTGTATATTTTAGTTCGCTATAATGAATAGAAAAGGATCGAAACAAATCTTCTTGCAACACGATATGCAACACGAAATACATAAAAAGCACCCCTCTACGGAGGGGTGCTTTTTATGGCATCGTATTCCACATCTCGACTTGTTCTTTTCGATAACCATTCCTGTGTTTCGCTCATTGAAGGAAGGATTGTTTTACCACCATTCCGAACTCCCAGGGCTGTTTTTTGCCACTTTTGCTTCTCCTTTCTTGTTGATTTTGCGGATAGAAATGTATTACATCTTCTGGTAGTGTTGTGATAGCCCCGGTTTATAGGAAGGATGCCCTGCGGCAGTTTTATGAAAAGTGAGGGTTTATGAAACGTTTTTTAACCTTTTTGTGTTTAGTCTTTGTCTCTCTGAGCCTTTGCTCATGCGCTTCCTCGCCGCTAGAAAAGTACGACAGATTCTTAAGCAAAACTCGAAATGGTAACTTTTTGGACGATTTGTCGGAGTGGGTAGAGGAATCTGATAAATTATTGGGTACAAATTTTGAGGCAAGAGAGGCTTGGGCTTGGGTGGAAGAAATTGATGCCTATGCACAACGTGTTGACTATAGAGATCGATCAGTGGTCGTTTTTGTGAGAACTGATCATGATATTGTAACGAGCGTCGGAATAATAGCCTCTTACGATTCGTATGTCGATTCTCTGGATCTTCCATTGCGCGCCAAACATTTTTACGGCCGTCCGCTGTATGTTGAAAAACAAGATAAACTTCTAGTTGGCTTTGATTATCTATTTGAAAGCGGTAGCGAGTGGTTTGTTAAAAAATATCAAATCACATGGGATATTTCGCAAAGTCAAAATCAACCAACAATTGCTTTTATTAAATCTGAACCAATAGACGGGAAATGGATGTCGCAACTATTAATCATTCCATATGCTCCCGAAGAGCTCGGCGGTGAAAGCGCGTCAACCAAAAGTTATAGCTCCATCGACATGGAAGACAAGGATGACACCACCGAGATAACAGGTTCTCTTTCTACACCAAGCTTTTGGACGGATGGTGGAAAATCGTATCATTTTAGCCGTGATTGCGTTTCGCTAAAAAGATCAAAGAACATTTTGTCAGGAACACTGCAAGATGCTATAAATCAAGGGAAAAAGGATCCATGCAATATATGTGCAGGCGGATCCTAGCTGTAAATTGACGATTACGGAATTCAGTATTTGAATAGTTGGGCACTGATTTATGTCATGGGTATTTGAACTCGAGGTAAAAGAAACCGTGTCGCTAAACGATGGTGACATTTTTATATGCAAAATAAAGAACACACTTGTCGAAGAAGAGTTTGCCAAGGAATGGGGAGATAAAGGTCCTGTCCCCGTTAATGAGGCAAAGCCCGTTATCGGCTGGGGCGGTGGGACATATTTTTCTATGGGTGACATGATTCAGATTGAAAAAAGCCAAAACAACTAAAGGCACCGAATTGAAAGAAGCCGATTGCTAGGCATTTGGCTTCTTTTTTTATTCGTGATATTATAGGAGACGAATAAGTTCTAGGGAAAGGTTGCGGTGGAAATGCAGGTTAAGAGAATATTGGTTTTTATGGTTGTTGCTACGTTGGTAATTTCATTGTCGGGTTGTAGTTTGCTTGGAAAACTTTCAAAACGAAGTTCGGATGAGACAACATCTGCGGGTAGCGAGAAAGTCGAAACCAAGGCAGAGAACAAAGCGGAAACAACACCGGATAAGGTGGAGACAATTGTTCTCAATGAGGAGATCATTACTTTTATGGGGATGCCGAACAGCCGGTTGAAGGAGATACTCGGGAAAGACTGTTACTGTGAAATCATGTACGGCGGAGCGGCGACGGTTGATTACTACGAACAGCCTCTCGAATACCCGCTTATGTTCTGGCTTGAAGGAGATCAGGACCGTATGGAATCTGCGTGGGGCGAAGCATACGATGCCCAGGGAGAGTTTCCAACGGGGAATATATTCCCGGATGACTTTACTGTAAGTGTTGTTTTCCTTTATGGACAGGATGAGATAGAATCGTTGTTTTTGTCGGATGAAACATTGACGTACGATTCGATTTCAGCATTTTTCGGACAGCAGCCCAAAATGGAGTTTTTGTCGAAAGATGCAGAGATGGACCGGTCGTACGAGGTAGATCTCTATCTCGCGGATTATCTTTTAGACGATTACAGTTTTCACATCGGCTACGAAAAAACCGGAGAGGTATACACTCCCTATTTTGTTGAAATCTGGTTTGCCGGCGCATATAACTAGTTTTAAACCGCATCCGATGGATGCGGTTTTTGATTCGGTCATTTTCCGGATAAATGGTAGGGATAATGCTGCCTCGGAAGACATAAAGAGTGATAATGTGGTATGATAAGAGAGATAAATGACTGAGGGCATGCAATAAGGAGAGACTTATGAGCCTCATGGAATCTGGGGAAATGTATCTCGAGACAATTTATATCTTGTCAAAGGAATCGGCCGGTGTCAGATCGGTCGACGTCAGCGACTATATGAATTATTCGAAACCGAGCGTCAGCAGAGCGGTTGGCCTATTAAAAGACGGAGGGTACATCCGTTTAGACGATAACGGGCATATTACGCTGACCAATGAAGGTCTTGATATCGCGAAAAAAATCTATGAGCGGCATACGCTGCTCCGGGGTTTTTTGGTCGCGCTTGGAGTTGACGAAAAGACGGCGGACGAAGATGCCTGCAAGATAGAGCACTGTATCAGCGACAAGTCGTTCGAGGCGATTAAAAGACACGCGCACGAAAAGCGTTAATCTACGGAATCAGATTGAGCGTGTTGTTAAATCAGCGGAAAGAGATTTTTTCGTCGAAACAGTTTAAGATTAAGGGAAGTGCCGATCTTTTAGATCGGCGTTTTTTTTGAAATGATGTCTAGTGTGATGGTTGGGAAAGATAGTTGGAGCCTTTTATTGGGAAAGAAACTATTATACAAAGGGCGGTAAATATGATACTATTTTCGTAAGAAACTGATTGAAGAAAAAAGACTGAGGGAGGAAAGAATGATCCCGTTAACCCATCCGCAAAAGCGAATTTATGTCAACCAGATGATCTTCGAAAACAGCAAATTTGCTCATATGTACGGGATGGTTCACATCTCCGATCAATCAGGAGAAAGGATTCTCTGGGCGATTCAAAAGGCTGTCGCTTTTTTTGACTGCCTAAGATTAAGGCTAAGAAGAGAGTCAAAAGAAGTTTTTCAGTATATCAGCGATGATTTAAATCTCCCGGTTGAAGAAAGACCATTCGATTATGATTTTCACAAGGAGGAACTATCCCTCTTTGAGGCGCCGCTTTGTCGTTTTTTTCTTGTAAAGAAAAACGAAGAAGCCTGCGGGTACTATTTTATTTTTCATCATGTCGCCGTAGACGCATATACCGTGACCCTTGTTACGAAATACATTGAAGATCTCTTGTTGGATAACCCGGTAGAGACGGAAATTCGCTCCGCGCTGGATTATTGTAAAAAAGAACGTGAATACCTCAACGAAACAAAGTGTTCTTTAGATGAAGCTTACTTTGAGGAGCGGCTGTCGGCGGCGCATTGTTACCAGTATGTACCCGAATTTGACATTCGATGTAACAGAATTGAGCGGGCGCTTGACGGAGAAGAGACAAAGAGACTACTGGGATTTTGTAAAGCAAACGGGATAAGCGTCTTTAAGTTGATCTATATTTCAGCCTTTCTCCTGTTTTTTGAAAAGAACGGAAAAACAACCCAACTCATTTCGACATCACATCACAACCGAACGACCGATGCGCTCTTAAAGACGGGA
This sequence comes from uncultured Oscillospiraceae bacterium, assembly GCA_964530485.1. Classification (GTDB taxonomy): domain Bacteria; phylum Bacillota; class Clostridia; order Oscillospirales; family Ruminococcaceae; genus WRIP01. The sequence continues at coordinate 5,678 of CAZGYK010000039.1, read as the reverse complement.
GGGATGTTTGTCGGAACAATTCCTGTCGTTTCTGCGATAGATGAGGGATGGACCTTCCAAGACTTTCTTGAGCGGACGTCGTCGAACATTTCGGATGCGCTCGAAAGACACGAATATCCGGTCGACCTCCTTCTAGGAAAAATGAAGAAGAGGGATTGCTTTGATATCGCATTGACAGAGGTTTTGATCAACTCGATTCCTTTTGCAAATACGGTTTACCGGATCGAACGGTTTTCACCGAACGAAGATGTTGCCAAGTATAATTTTAAGATCAATCCCCATTCAAAACCAAAGGGAAGCGACATTGAGCTTGCGCTCGATTACAGACTTACTTGTTGTTCAGAATGGGAGGCAGAGCGAACGCTGGAACGATTGCTCGAGATCGCGTTCTATTTTATTGAGTATAGTGGGGATACAATCGCGTCAAAGATTCAAAAGACAAGCGATATTTTCGATATGATTGAATCGAAATGGGAACAAAATGAAGACGCACCGGCTCTCTCCGATAGAAATGAAAAACTGACATACAAAGAGATAATGGAAGCTGTTGACCGGGTTGCATATGCCATTCGGGACGCCGGATATTTAATCGGCGTTGTAAATAGCCGTTCGCTTTGGTATGTTGTCTCCGTACTCGGGATTTTGCGATCCGGAAGGGCGTTTGTTGTTCTTGATCCGGAACTCCCGAAGCTCCGGATCAATTCGATTCTTTCTCAAACAAAGATCACTACGGTTCTGGTCAGCGAACCGGATCAGAATAGGCTTTTCAAACAGGGTTTCTGCCTTAACGTCAAAACCTTGAATCAGCCGGGCTATCCGATTGAAAAGCGTATTTCAGATCTCGCGTATATTCTTTTTACATCAGGGACGACGGGAACGCCGAAAGGCGTAATGATTCGGCGAAGCGGATTGTCCTCGTTGATTCAGGCGATGATTGATTTTTATCCTCAAGCTGGGCGGGATCGACGCGATCCTCTGGTTTCGGCGACCGAAAACTCAGATGAAAGCGAAGGAATCGCAAAAGCCGAAGGACAGAGCGATCGGTCAAGCAATTCCGAAGGGGTTTTGGGATTTTGTAATTTTGATTTTGACGTGTCGGTAGCGGAAATCTTTTTTGCGCTGGCCTCCGGTTCCACGCTCTATATCGCGAGCGAGGAGGAACGCCGTAATATTCGGATGCTGAATGACAAAATCATAGAAGAAAACATCAGCCATCTGTTTCTTCCGACCAAGGTTGGGGAAATGTTTATCGATCATTTTCCAAATACAAAGGTAAAAACGCTGACCATTGCCGGAGAACGGATGACCTATTACCAAAAAACAGCCTACCAGGTTTACAACGCGTATGGGCCGACCGAGTTTACGGTTTTTTCCCATATCAATCGAATTGATGCGGTGTCAGACGGTTACAGCTTTGGAACACCCTTATCAGGGATTCGAGATTATGTGCTGGATGAATCGGGAAATGAGGCCGATGCTGGAGAGCTGGTTCTTGAAGGCGAACAGGCGGCTTATGGCTATTTAAACGACTATGAAGCGACAACGCGAAGCTTTCGAAGAAACAGATTTTATACCGGTGACCTTGTAGAGCGCGGAAAGAAAGGGGAGCTTTATTTCCGCTCGAGGAAAGATCGCCAGATTAAGTATAGCGGATATAGGATTGAACTTGATGAGATCGAGCATGCCGCTAAGGCAAGCGGGCTTGTTGAGAAGGCTGCCTGCGTCTACGACGGAGAAGCGATCCATCTTACAGTGGTTCCGAAGGAAACCTATTCCGAACAAGAGTTGGTTAAACAGCTAAAGATTCGACTTCCGAGCTATGCGGTTCCAAAGAGAATTGTTGTGGATTCTTCGATTTCGCTTGGTAGGACAGGAAAGACCGACTATAGCCGGATTCGTGGTGTTCCAAATGAGAAGACGGATTCTGAAAGTAGATCAGATACAGATGATAAGTTGATCTCGATATTTCAAGAATTCCTTGACGGGACTGTCGATTCAAAAACAAACTTTATCAATGAGGGAATCGACTCGCTCTCTCTTCTTGAAATTATTCTTCATTTGGAACGGGAGTTCCATACCGATATTCGTTTTTCAGACCTGTTTCTCTATCCGACGATTGAAAATCTGGGAACGTATCTTGACAGGGGAACAAAAAGTACATATGGGCGGGTTACAAGGATTCGCGACGGGAACGGAAGCCCGGTCGTCCTATTGTTCGACATGAGCGGTGAAGTTCTGGCATACCGGAATTTAATCGAACAAATTGAAACAAAACGGCCGATTATTACAATTTCATCCCGATTTATTCCGAAGGAAGCGGACATTGGGCGTTTTTGTGATGAGTTGACAGCAGAGCTTTTTCATACGATGCGGGAGGGCGAGCACTTTGATATCGCCGGGTATTCGAGCGGAGGAATTTTTGCGCTATTGATCGCAATGAGAATGAAAGACCGGTGTAACCAACTGTTTTTAATGGATACCCCAAACTATGCCCGATACCCGGAGCGGGCGAATAAACTGATGACTCTGTTATGGAAAAATGTTTTCTCAATTCTTTCGCAATATGGGTTTTTGCCGTCGGTAAAGTATCTTTTCGGGAGAATAAGGCTGTTATTCCAGCGGCGATGGATCTTTGACGAACAAAAGAAGATGACGAAGATGCTAAAAGGTTATTCGATCGATACGATTCCGGATCGGACAACATTGATTGCGACGAAGGAACTCGAGGAACTGACCGACCGAAAACTCGGATGGGGTGACATGATCGAGGATTCTTCTGTCGTTAGGCTGAATGTGGGGCATGTCACATTGATGAAAAAAAAGAACGCGGAAACGATCGCGAACGTGATATCGGGAAGGGATGAACAGGATGTTTAAACCGCTTTATAGAGATCAATTGGAAATTGAGAACGATTTACGGATTAGAGCCGGCCGGCTGACTATGGATGACTTTTCAGAGATTGCTGTTGACGACGAAGTCAAGACGCGGGCGGTCGAAGGGTCAAAGTATTTCGATAGAAGAGCAAAGGACGGAACACTATTTCCAAAACTGACCTGTCAGATTGCAGAAATAGATCCCGAAGAAAAACTTCTAATACATAACTATACCGGGGCATGCCCGGTTGAAACGTACGAAGTCAATCCCTCCGAAGGTTGTAATGTCGGTTGTGTCTATTGCCTTGTTGACGATGGAATTCACCGCCCGGTAACGGCATACCAAAATTATCATGAGCTGATTGCCAACCGCCTTGAAGAACACTACGAGACCGACCACTTTTTCTATTTCTCTCCGAAGACAGAGGCACTCTGTGAGGCGACGCTTGAAACCGGAATTGCCCATAATATCTTAAAAACATTTCTTCGGCATTATGAAAAGCACCCGGATTCGCGCGCGAGGCTGTTTATTGCCTCTAAAGCGGGAAGAGAGGCGCTCGAATATAGATACGATGGTGATTCGATTCTCAGCTTATTCAAAGAACTGCGAGGAAAAATGCAGTTTAATACCTCGCTTTCTATTTTTCCGGGGGACGCGAGAAAACAGATCGAGCCATACGCGAGCAGTTTAGAGGGGCGGCTTGAGGCAGTAAGACTATGTCAGGAAAATGGGATTCTTTCAAACGCAGCTTTGGTTCAGCCAATCCTTGTCAGCGTACTTTCGGATGAAATTCTTGACCGGTTTATGAGCGATTTAAAGGCAAGCGGGATTATCAATATTAAGCCTGAATTTTTGACGGCAAATATCGAGAATATGGCGCTGCTTGCCCAAATGCTCCAACCATATGATAAAGGGATCCTCAAAAAGATATTCGAAGATTATTTTATGGATGACAATCTCGATCACAAAAAACAAAGGGGAAGAACTGCGCCGAAAAGGGAACTTTCCCGTTTTTGGATCGAGAAAATTATCAAGAGCGCAAGTAATTATGAGATTTCGACAAGCATTTGTTTTTGGGTAAGAAGCCAACTTGGGATAGGAGAAGATGAGATTCCGGTGGTCAACCAAAACGGATTCAAGTGTCTTGGATATCAAATGAGATTGTTTGAGAGGTAACGGATGCTGGAAGGAATTGTTGTAGCTGAATTTGGAAGAATTTTTTCCGCGCCGCTGGCGGGGATGATTCTGTCCGATCTTGGGGCAAGGGTGATTAAAATTGAACGTGCGGGCGTTGGGGACGAATCTCGGAGTTTTGGGCAAAAGATTGAGGAGGGCGTTTCAGATTACTTTTTTGCACTCAATCGAAAAAAAGAGCTGATATCGCTTGACTTAAAACAAGAAGAGGATCTCAAAAAGGCGAAAGAGATTATCGCATCTTCCGACGTTTTGATTCACAATTCCCTTCAAAATTCCTTTGACAGGTTGGGTCTGTCTTACGATGAAGTAAAAAAGATCAATCCTCGAATCGTCTATGCAGCGATCAGCGGGTATGGAGCGGGAAGCAGGTTTTTGAACAACCCGAGTCAGGATGTGACGATTCAGGGTCTGAGTGGTTTTATGAGTATCAATGGATATGAGGATGGGAGTCCCCTTAAAACCGGAGTTCCGGTCATCGACTATGTGACCGGGCAATACGCGGTAATCGGAATACTTGCTGCGCTGAGAGAGCGAGAAGCGACCGGGAAGGGAAAGCTTGTCCAGGTATCGCTTTTGGAATCCGCGGTCAGCATGATGTCGGTTGAAGCGGTTCGCTACCTCAATCTTGGAATTGTTGCGGGACGCCACGGCAACCGCCATACTTCTATTGCGCCCTACAACTCCTACAAAGCCAAAGATGGATATGTGATGATCGCAATTGCGAATGACGAGATGTTCCGGCGATTTGCCGACGCGATTTCTCTTGATGTGTCGGGATACGAAACCAATGAAATGAGAATTAACGGGATTGACGCGCTTGAAGAACGGATCCATGAACGGATCTTTGGATATGAAGTAAAAGATTTGGTTCGGATTCTCAAAGACTGCAAGGTCTCCTGTGAGCCGATTCATGATATTGGGCAAGGAATGGAAAGCGAGGAAGTGAAGGCTCTACATTTGGTAAAAGAGGAAGATGGGAAGTCTTTTATCCGGCTTCCGGTAAATCTGACCGATTGATTGAAATCCCTGATGTAACTCGAAAAAGAGAGATTCTTTTCAATTCATAAATTTTGCGTACAGAGTGCTTAACGCAAATGAGATTTTATGATATACTACTCGTGAAATTGAAATGTGATCAGATATATTCCTGTTAGCGCATGTGACAACGAAGGAGTAGGAAGGGATGCAGAAGAGACTTCGGCTGAAAATAGGCACAAAGCTTGCTATTGCTTTGGGCCTTATGCTTTTGGTGTTTATTGTCACTGTAAGTCTTTCTGTAAAGCTTGACCGGGACACCTTCACGATTGTCGAACAGTTTTATAATCAGCAGTATAAAGTTCTTGAGAATACGCGCGTCATTGAAGGTTGCGTAGACGACATCGGACACTCTGCGATGCATGCCATTCTATTCTGGGATTCCAAGATAGAAGAGTCGACGGATATGGATAAGTTGGTTGGGGATATGAGGGGGGCATTAACGGAAGTCGATAAGCTCTATACTGGCGAGCGCCTTGACGAGTTGGAAAAGTATTGCTTGAATTTATCTGAAGTTTGGAAAAGTGTGGAATCTGTTCTGGAAGAGGATGGGACAGAGGCCGCAAAAGCA
>CAZGYK010000038.1:11099-11541 GCA_964530485.1 uncultured Oscillospiraceae bacterium | reverse complement strand
TTGTACGCGTAGTTGTAAAAAAAAGATATGGTATAATAAAGAAAAAAGGGGATAACGGATGGAGTTCTTTGAAGAGACGATCGCACGGGAAGATTTGTTTAGCGGAAGAGTATTCGAAATCCATCGAGACCGCGTCAGGCTTTCAGACGGATCCGAAGCCAACCGCGAGGTTGTGGAACATAGCGGCGGCGTCTGCATTGCAGCGATTGATGACGAGAGAAACATCTATCTTGTCGAACAGTTCCGCTATCCGTTCGGGAAGATGACGCTGGAAGTAGCTGCCGGGAAGCTCGAAAAGGGAGAGGATCCCTTTGAGGCGGCAAAGCGAGAACTCTCTGAGGAAACAGGATTTACAGCGAACGATATCAAAAAGATTGGAACATTTTATTCTTCTCCGGGATTTTGCAGTGAAACGCTTCATTTTTACCTTGCGACCGGGTTG
>CAZGYK010000038.1:0-11089 GCA_964530485.1 uncultured Oscillospiraceae bacterium | reverse complement strand
AGGCGCGAGGTCGTGCGCACATCCTCGACCGGGCCGGGGAGCAGCACCTCGACGAGGGGGAGTTTCTCAACTGTATGCGGATGCCGCTTGAACAAGCAGTTGAAAAAGTCTTACAGGACGAAATTAAAGACGGAAAGACGAAAACGTTGATTTTACTGGCGGATAAGCTGGTTTAGCATGCTTGATTTGGAAGGGATTACATATGTGGATTGCAATAGGATTTGTCATACTTCTGGTTGCGGGTTATCTTTTTTTGGTATTTCCCGCGCCGATAAACCGGACAGTTTTTAAGAAATTGTCTCGCCGCTCTTACGCCCATCGCGGTTATCACGACAACGAGAGCGGCCCTCCCGAAAATACACTTTCTGCTTTTCGCGCGGCGGTAGAGCACGGTTATGGAATCGAACTGGATGTCCAATTGACGAAGGATAAACAACTTGTTGTTTTCCATGATCTTGATCTTAAGCGGGCGGCGGGAATCGATAAACGGGTTCGCGATGTCGATTACGAAGAGTTAAAAAGTATCGGGATTTTTAACAGCGAGGAAACCATCCCGCTCTTTACGGAGGTTCTTGCGGCTGTCGACGGAAAAGCACCTCTTCTCGTTGAACTGAAATCGGATGGAGACCGACTCTGGGCGGATGAAGTCTGCCGAATTACCTCTGAGCAGCTCCGGGCTTATCAGGGTGATTTTGGGGTTCAGAGCTTCGATCCATTTATGGTTCGCTGGTTTGCGCTTTCGGCCCCGGAGATGACCCGCGGACAGCTGGTCATGGGAACGAAATGGTATACATCTAAGCTTTCAAAACGGGAGGGCATTCTGGCTTCCTCTCTGATCATAAATGTGATATGTCGTCCGAATTTTATCTCGTATAAATATGATGACCGCAATTTTGCTTTGAAGATTGCGAAATTTTTAGGTGCGATGTCGTTCATGTGGACGGTTCGGAGTTTGGAGGACCAATTGAACCTGGAAAAGTCGGAAGATGCGATTATTTTTGAAGGATATGCGCCTAAACCAAAGTGGTAGATCTATTTGCATTTGAAAGATGCATCTTGTATAATGTGGTTATTTTCATCGGCTATGGGAGGCGGATGAAGGGTCAGGGGCAGCGCTCTTTGACATTCTTTTTTGGGAAGGGATCGGCAAAGTTTGCCGGTAAGTAGTGATTGTTATGTTTGGAAGAAGGCCGGATGGAAAGGCTGTCGGGAGCCGCGTAGATCCGATTACGCGATTGACCCCCTACATTATGGTTGAACGAAGCGATGCTCAGGTTCACAGTACGCAGTATATAGACAGCGAAATCCTGACTGAATATATCCGAAAAAAAGGAGATGAGGGTTTTCGGATTACCGTCATGGAGCTTGTCATTGCCGCGTATATCAGAACGGTCTCGCAGATGCCTCAGTTAAACCGGTTTGTTATCGGCAAAAAATTGTATGCCAGAAAAGAACTGACGGTTGCTTTTGCGATCTTGAAAGAAAGAAGTCAGTCTCATATCGTTGAAACAACGGTAAAGGTGCATTTTGACCCGAGCGACACGATTTATGATGTGTCGAAACGGATTAGCACCGTAATTGAAGAAAACAAAGCTGTTGAGGCGTCGAATAAAACCGATAAGCTGGTAAACGCGCTTCTTTCTATTCCGGGTCTACTCTCGGTAACGGTTGGATTCTTGAAATTTTTGGATCGGGTCGGATTGCTCCCGAAGAAGATTATTGATTTGGAACCATTTCATTCCAGCATGTTTATCACGAATATGGCTTCGATCAAAATGGAGTATGTCCACCACCATATCTACAACTTCGGATCTACCAGTTTGTTTTTTGGGTTGGGAAATAAAATGGTCAAGAGCCGCCTTAAACATGACGGGACGCTGGAATCGAAAAATTACTGGCCGATCGGTATTGTCAACGATGAGCGAATTGCGCCGGGGGGAACGATGGCTCTTGGGTTTAGTATTTTCAAATCGGTCTTGAAAAACCCAGAACAGCTTGAGCTGCCGCCAGAAAAAATTGTTTACGATATTGGCCTTGAATACCATCTGCCAAAGCCGGAATAATATAAAAAGAACCTCCTGTTTGGAGGTTCTTTTTGTTGAAATATAGAAAATTACTGCTATTTTAACGCATCCCAATCGCTCTTCAACATGCGGTAGATCAGTCTGTCGCTTAAAACACCCTCATGCAGTTGGAACTCCTTTAATTCTCCTTCTTTGATCATGCCGCTTTTAATCATGACGCGCTCAGATCCGACGTTCTCTTTTAGGCAGCCGCTGCTGATTCGATAGACGCCGTCTTCTTCAAAGGCGTACCGGAACAGCTCGCGGACCGCTTCGGTTGTATAGCCCTTTCCCCAGTACTCTTCGTGAATAAAATATCCGAGCCCAACCTCTTTTCCCTGCGGAGCGAAAACGTCTACCGTATAGCCAAGCTCTCCAATATAGTTTCCGGAAGCCTTTTCTTCGATAATAAAAAAACAGAACTTTTGTTGTTTGGGATCATCCCGTATCATATCTTCAATTGCAGATAGAAGATTGTCCCTTGACTGAGCAAGGGTTTCGGCGCGAAGATCTGGAAGGTAGCGCATGATTGTTGGATCGGACATCAGGCGAAAGTGTTCGTTGACGTCATTTTCGGTATACGGTCTCAGAATTAGCCGTTCGGTCTGGAGCTTCTTCATTTTCCCCTCATTGCATGCTTGTTTTTATGCTGCTTGACATAAAGAATGGTTCAAGTTTTTCTAAAAATATCCATATATAAATAGTATACTCTATTTTTTAGAATTCGAAAAGACCGTCTTTGAATAACCAAGCCGGAAGTGTAATCGTAGTTTCTAAGTGAAAACAGGGAATCTATTTTTGGAGATAAATTATAGAAAGAATATTTAGAGGCTTTCGACCTTGAGGTCGAAAGCCTCTAAAAGAGATTAAAAATCGAAAAGATACTGAAACCATTTGATGCAAAGAGAAACCCATGTATCAATGTTGGTGTCGTGACGGTAACGGTAGCCGGACATGTCGTTTCCAAGGGAGAGACCGTGGGCACCTTCCGAGTAGATATGGAGTTCAAACGGAACGCCTTTCTCCTGGCATCGCGCGGCAAACCGCATCGATTCCTCAACCGGAACCAGGTCATCACTCCTGGTATGCCAGATGAAGGCTGGCGGTGTATGGTCTCCGATGTTTTGAATGGTATCGGTTCTCTTATCGTAGACGCGAAGCGCATGACCGACCTCTTCGTCGTTTATCAGCCTATCGGTGCCTTCCGGAAGCGGCTCCAGCTTTCCATAACAGAGAATCAGGCCGTTCGGTTTGTTTCCGCCTTCCGGAATACCGAGGCGGTTTGCAAGCCCTTCTTCATTCCAGCGAGTTCCGGCGAGAGCCGAAAAATGTCCGCCGGCCGAAAAACCGCCAATGATAATCTGATCGGGGTCGATCCCCCATTCTTTTGCGTGCGAACGGACAATCCAGATTGCGCTGGATGCCTCCTCGATCGGCGCGGGGTAAGCGGATTCCTCTAAGAGCGAATAGCGAAGGATAAAGGTTTGAAACCCTTCGACATAGAATCGCATCGCGACCGGTTCGGCTTCCCGATCGGACAGAAAACGGTAGGCGCCGCCGGGGCAGATAATTACGGCTGGGCGCTTTTCCGGCTGCCAATTCTGATCCCGCCACTGTTGGTCGGAACGCTCCCAAAGATAGCTTGAGAGGGTGGCTTCAGGGTTGGTCGGAGAGATCGAAAAAACTTGCTGTTTCATGGCATCTCCTTTTCGATTAGATCGCGCTGCGCGATGGATGAGTTGTTTTTTCTATCATATACCAGGCGGAGCGGAGATTCAATTGTTACAGTCTTCCCAGAACAGGTCGTCAAGCGACTTTCCGAGGGTTCGGGCAATCGCGACACAGAGTTGCAAACTCGGATTGTATTCCCCGGATTCAATGGCGTTGATCGTCTGCCTGCTGACTCCGACGGCATCAGAAAGCTGCTGTTGGGTCATATCCTTCAAAGCGCGCGCAGACCGCATTTTCAGGTTTTTTGACATAATTACCTCCGCGTTCCCACACATTGATGGGTGAATTAACACACTTTATCGGATTTATACGACACAATATCTATTATATCATATATTGATGAAATTCGTCGCTGTGAAAATCTCATTTTTCAACTTGACTAATTGTACTGTTCAAAGTAGAATGGATGAACTATAATAAAAACAGGGTAAAAGAGGGAAACAGCTATGATGAGATCTATGACGCCGGAACAGAGAGATTCGATTTCTTATCTAAGCGAAGAGTTTAAGAAATACAATTATATTAGCAACGATGACTACGGGAAATATAAAGTTATGCGCGGCCTGAGAGATGAACACGGAATGGGTGTTCGCGCGGGGCTTACAAGCATTTGTAACGTTCTCGGATATGATGAGTCTATTACCGACCGCAAAGTACCGGTAGACGGCAAGTTGATTTACCGCGGGATTGATGTCAGGGATATTGCCGAGGGAGCAAAGAGAGAAGACCGCTATATTTTTGAGGAAGTTGCTTGGCTTTTGCTGTTTGGTTCGCTTCCGACCTATGGTCAGCTTCGTCTTTTCAGGGATGTCATCGCGGATCTTCGCGATTTGCCGGCCGGATTTGCAGAAGACATGATTATGAAATGCCCGTCCCCCGACGTAATGAACAAGATGGCGTCGTCGGTTCTGGCGCTCTATACGTACGACGAACTCGCCGAAGAGGGATCGCTTGAAAACGCGCTTTACCAGTCGATTGCTCTGATTGCCGCGCTTCCGACCATTATGGTTCACGCCTATCAGGTCAAGCGGCATATTTACGATAAAAAGAGCATGTATTTCCACCATACTAAAAAGGATCTTTCTACGGCTCAGAATATTCTTAGGACCAACCGGAGCGACAAATCCTTTACAGAGGAAGAGGCTCGGATTCTGGATCTTTGCATGGTGCTTCAGGCTGACCATGGCGGCGGTAACAACTCGGCGTTTGCAACGCGCGTTTTGACCTCGACCGGAACCGATATCTATTCATCAATCGCTGCGGCGATCGGTTCGCTTAAGGGACCGCTCCACGGCGGCGCGAATATCAAGGTGATGGAGATGCTTGACTTTATGAAAGCGGGCATCAAAGATTGCCATGATGACGACGAGATATATAATTATCTCTGCAGAATTCTTGACAAGGAAGTTGGAGATAAGAGCGGAAAAATCTACGGCGTCGGCCACGCGGTTTATACAAAGAGCGATCCGAGAGCGGTGATTCTTCGCGAAAATCTCGAGACGCTAGCGAAAGAAAAAGGACTTGAAGATGACTATCGGCTTCTTTGCGCGGTAGAGCGGATTGGGCCGAAGGCGTTTGGCGATAAAAAAGGTGGCAAAGACATTTGCGCGAATATCGACCTCTATACCGGGCTTGTCTACCGTTCTATGGGTCTTGCGGTTGATCTCTATACGCCGCTTTTTGCAATATCGCGTATTCCGGGTTGGTGTGCCCACCGCGTTGAAGAAAAACTGTTTGGCAACCGCCTGATCCGTCCTGCGTATAAGTACCTCGGCGTAGACCGAGAATATATACCGATAAGGGATAGAAAACTGTGAGAAAATACTTAAATTTCATGGTGGCATTGGCTGTTTTGTTGGTGGCTGTCCGTACGGCAGACCTGCTGTTTTTTGTCGATTGGGAAACGGGGTTTATTTCTGGATTCAGCATTTACCCGCGCATCGCAATCGCGCTTTCAATTGTTGTGTTTGCATTTTTTGGAAGGATAGACAGAAAGCGGTCTTTGAAAGACTATGAGATTGATTTTGAGTCTACCAACAGTTCGATCGAGCGGAGTTCGATTCCAACAGGAATCTGTTTCTTCTTAACGGGCTTTGCGACTGTTGCCGCTTCGGTTGGAACCATCTACAATTTTATTGTTTCCGGGGAGATCGCCAACCTTTTCAAAACCAACGCAGAGCTTTTAAATATTGGACTCAATAAGCTTTATTATATTCTTTTGGTTGCTTCTTCCCTTCTCGGAGTATTTTCTGCGTTTTGGTTTATGCTGGTAGGGGCATGGCATATCAGGGGCGAAGGACATTTTGCCGGCGGACGCTTTATTTCTGTCTTCGTTGCGATTTGGTACTACGCCCGCGTGATTATGGACTTTATCCGGCATCCGGTAAATCCGAATAATACAACATCGGTAGTTCTTTTGTTTTCTGTATTGCTTTTGGCTTTGTTTTATACAAAATATACGAAAGTTGTTTCGATCGATTTTCCGTTAATCGAAGATCCCCCGCTCTTTGTGTTTGGGATTGCCGCGTTTTTATGGATGATTGGCCTAGGCGCGCCGACCGGAATGATCCTCGTAGAACGCGGGGACACCTACAAGTTGTTGCAATTGATCGGAGACGGAATGGCGGCCTTATCTGCGATGGCGGCGATTTATGCAAGGCTTCCACAAAAAGAAAAAGCACAAAAACCCGCGAAATAGCGGGTTTTTTCATTGACAGACAGAAAACGCTGTACTTTTTCTAGCTTTTTGTGGGATAATAGAACTGCTCGAATCTGTTTCGGGCAGATCAGCCTCTGAAGGAGATTGAATATGTTATGTCGTAATTGTGGCGCGACGCTGGGCGAAGGCGAAAAGTTTTGCATATCCTGCGGAACGAAACAAACCGAAGATCTACCGGTTTCGGTTTTGCCGGTCGAACAGCAGCCGGAACTTGTTGTTGAAGACGGGGGCGCCGTAGAATCATTCGCGGAGAACCCGGTTGAGATCCCGTCCGGAGACCCGGACGAATCCCCGGAGGTCGAGAGGGCGAAACAAACCGGATTGTCCGAAGACGTTCTCGGAGAGGCTGCTTTTTCTGCGATTGCAGCGATGACCGGCGAGCAGGAAAATGCTGCGGCAACAGAGGGCGCCAGCTTATCGGAAGAGAATTACATAGATAAAGAAGGTCCAATCGGCTTGAGCGGGATTGGGCTTGGATCCGAAGTTCGCGATACAACATTGGAAAAACCGCTTTACGGTTATGAGCCCTATCGTCCGGAGGTTTATGCGAAGCAGGAGGCGCAACAGGTTCCGCAACAGGCGCCGCAGTATGTTACAGGATATCAAAATACGCAGCAGGCGTATCAGAGTCCTGCTCCGGGTATGCAATATCCGCAGCAGCAGGTGTATGGCTATCCTCCCGCAGAGGGAACGCAGAACCCATACCAGCAGCAAGCATATTATCCCGCGCAGGGAATGCAGAATCAATATCAACAGCAGACGTACGGCCAGGCTCCAGGATTGCAAAGCCCGTATGCTCAGCAACCCTATTCCCAGCCGGTTTATGGCCAAGGGCAATACGGTTATAACCAACCGCAAAAAAAGAAAATGAGCGGTGGGAAAATTGCCTTACTGGTTATTGGAATTCTCCTTATCGTTGGAATCGTAATTGGCGGGGTCATATGGGCATCAACTTTCGTGATGGATTCTATGAAGGAAGCCATCGGGGACGTAAATCCTTCGGACTTTTATTCGAACCTCCCGGATTTCGATTCGAGTTTTCCTGAAATATTTGATGATTTTTCGGCTAGCGGCAACTATTCAAGCTACGAATCCCTTCTGGAAGACTATTTTAAGTTTGCGGAGAGCGGAGATAGAGCCGAGTTTTCGCGTTTCCTTCACCAGAACGTCAGGGATATTCTTGAGAAGGACGGTATCTTGGAGGAAGAGTTCGCCGAAGAGCTCGACGGATGGGTTGATATGTACGGGCTAGAGGTATTGACCTATGAGGTGACCGATGTTTATCAGTATGACAACAGCCAGTACAGCTCGCTTACAGATATTTTTGGTTTTGACCAAGGGGAAATCGACCAATATGCCGACGTTGAGGTCTATGTTGAGTTACAGGAAGACGAAGGCGTGACCGACTGGTACTATGATTTCGATTTGATCAAGGTCTCGGGGAAATGGTATATCCTTGAAATATGGTAAAATAAAAACAACCGGCATTTCTGCCGGTTGTTTTTTGTTGTGGGTTTTGGCAAGCTATATTTGGTAGACGTCGCGGAGTTTCGTCTCGAGATAATCGGTATAGTAATGGGGCTTAAAAGGTTCTCCGCAGCTTGATTCGACCAGTTCGGCCGAGGTCATGCTGGCGCCAAAACGGTAGATTCGGCTTTGGAGCCATTCGAAAATCGGCTTGATTTCGCCTTTGCCTACAAGCTGGTCTACATCGAGGTCTTTCTGCATTGCGTTTAGGATCTGGGCGCTATAGGCAGAGCCGATCGAATAGCTTGGGAAATAGCCGAAGAGTCCGCTTCCCCAATGGGTGTCTTGCAACACGCCGACGCTGTCGTTCGGAACATCGACGCCGAGATATTCCTTATAGAGCCGGTTCCAGAGCGCCGGAAGGTCTTTTGACGTGACTTCTCCGCGGAAAAGCATCTGTTCGATTTCGTAACGGATCATGATATGCATGGAATAGGTCAGTTCGTCCGCTTCGGTCCGAATCAGCGAAGGCTCGGATTTGTTGACAGCACGATAAAATTGATCCGGAGTTACAGTTTCGAATCCGTTGAAGTATTTTTTAACGGCAGGGAGAATATAACCGGCAAAGGCACGCGAACGCCCGATGATGTTTTCGTAAAACCGCGATTGGCTTTCATGGATCCCCATAGAGACGGAATCGACAAGGATAGTTCCGTAAAGAGAGCGATCCATACTCATATCGTAAAGCGCATGGCCACCTTCGTGGATAACGCTGTACATCGAAGAAAGAAGGTTATCTTCGTGGTAATGGGTAGTGATACGGCAGTCATAGTAGTTCATTCCGGTCGTAAAGGGGTGTTCGGTTTCTCCGATCGCGCAGCGGCTCCGGTCTATTCCGAGAAAATCCATCAGATCGTTGGAAAAGGCGCGCTGTTTGTATGCCGGGAAAGTTCCTTTTAGGAACGAGGTATCCGGAGGCGGGCAGGTGGAGATTTCCTTGATCAGCGGTACAAGCTTTTTCTTGATTTCAAAGAAAAAGTTGTCGAATAGTTTTGCGTCACTTCCGCGTTCAAACTCATTGAGCCAAACGTCATACGGGTCCTTGTTTGGGTCGTAGTAACCGGAAAATTTCTTTTTTAGCGCAACAATTTTATCGATGTACGGAGCGAACGTCTCATAATCGTTTGCTTCTTTGCATTTTTTCCACATGTCCTCAGACTCATTTACGAGAACGGAGTACGAAATATATTCGTCCATCGGAACCTTTGTGGTTTTGTCGTAATCCTCTTTTAACAATTCGATTCTCTTGGCGTCCATATGGGAAAGTTCAGACTTCTTTTCGATCAGGAATTCCAAGAGTTCTCCGACGCGGTCGTTAACGAAAACTTTGTAGCCTTCTTCAGAAAGATAGGCGAAGGTATCCGCCCTTCCTTTTGCGCTTGCGCTTGGAGCGACGGTTGTCCCGTCATAGTAGAGAACACGGGCTGCGTGGCTGATCGCCGCGCTCTTTTTCTCCATTTCGGCGATTTCCAAAAGAGCCTGTTTTACATCCATAATGAACTCCTTAATGCATGATTGTAATGAATTTTTTCGTTTGCAAAAACGGGAAGCCGATTTTGAGGTTTTACTAAAGTAGAAAGCTAAATCCTCCTGCTTTTGACCGTCAAAACACAGACAATACGGTAGCCAATTTTATTCGCAACGCGCTGCATTTTGTCAGGAAAAATGCGGACTAGCCGTTCGACTTAAAGTATACTCTATTTTACAAAAACAGGAAACCGGATACGATGTCAATCGGGATTGACGATAAAAATTGAGCCCTCCCGGGAATACCCAAGTTTTTCATAGTAGCAGTCGACATCGCTCATCACATAGACGACATTGCCCGGGAAATCGAGGTAGACCTGTTCCATCAACAGGCGCCCATACCCCTTCCCGCGAAAAGGTGTTTTTACGAGGAGGTCGTAGATATAAATTCCGAAACCGGAATCGTCGCGACACCGGAGATAGCCGCAAATCGTATCTTCTTCGTAGCCGACATAGGTGATCGAATCCGTAAGCGCCGTTTGGTACTGTTCTCGATGGGTAACCGAGTAAGACGTCCAGTCTTCCCCTTCGTCTCTCATCATTGCAAAAAGGGAAGCTTCATCGAGTACGGGATTATAGCGCCTAATCTCCATGAAATTCTCCTAACTCCTTTTGAAAGATCCGATAGGTTCTGGTTTTCTCGAATCCAACGCCTTGAAGGGTTTCGAAGGACGAGAGGTTCATCTCGGCAATAGTCGATCCCTCCATGACCTCGTAGCCTTTTTTTAGCATATTTTCATATAGCTGGATATAAAGCGCCGGCATCAGCGTCGTCCCCTGGTATTTCGGGATAGCGAACTGCATAAAAGCACGGATGCGCTTAATCTTCTTTCTTAGAATAAGGAAACGAATCAGCGAGACGGGGGTGATTCGGCCGTTCATATGGATTAAAACTTCGTTGTAGTCGGGAATAGCAGCAACCATCCCGATCGGTTTATCGTTTACCCGCGCGATCAAAACCAGATCCGGGTCGACAAAAAGCTTCATAGAAGAAAATTCGTCAAGAACCTGGGCGGTTGAGGGAACCTCAAGATGTTCCCATTCCGCTCTTGCCGCCTCGGCAAAAATTTCGTGGATAGCTTCGGCTTCTTTGGAAAGATTCTTGATATCAAACGGCTGAATCGTTAGGTTCATCCGGCTGGTTCTACGTTCAACGATCCGTTTGACGCGGGGATAGTTTTCTTTTGCCCCGTTGAGCTTATAGGCATAAAAATCAAGATATTTTTGGTAGCCGCAGACGTCGAGAAGCTCTGGGTAGTAACACTTCGTATAGGAAGTATTGACCGCAGGCATCCGATCAAACGCATCGAGGAGGATTCCGCGAAGGTCATCGCCGTTCGTGGGAGATACCGGACCGACGATCCGGTTTACGCCCCGTTTCGAAAGCCATTCTTCCGCTCCCGAAAAAAGCAAAGCGGCAACCTCTTTGCTTTCGATGCATTCGAACATCGAAAAATACCCGTCGTTTAGATTTTTTGATCGATTCTTTTTTTCATCGACCCCGACGAGAATCCTGCCAACC
>CAZGYK010000037.1:11365-11649 GCA_964530485.1 uncultured Oscillospiraceae bacterium | reverse complement strand
TACAACGCTTCCGGTCGTAATGTACCAGGATGTCATTGGCTTATTGGATTTCGGAAAGGGGAGCGTTATCGGCGTCATACTCCTGTTCCCAGCGTTAATTGCATTTTTACTTGATGTGCTCAATCGGGACAAAGGGAATCTATCTTTTACGCCGAAAGCATTTGAATTGAAACGCAACCGGGTTCGTGATGTTGTTGCATACCTATTTAGCGGCGTTGCCGGCGTTGCGGTTACGATTCCGATTTTTTCCTTTATCCTGTTGACTTTCATCAAAAAATATCCGC
>CAZGYK010000037.1:3294-11355 GCA_964530485.1 uncultured Oscillospiraceae bacterium | reverse complement strand
GTTTTTGGTCAATTCGCTGATCATTGCGTTGCTGGTTGGTTTGATCGGCGCCGCAATTTCATTTGTTGTTGCTTATATTGCGAGTCGGATGAAGGGGAGAGGATCCCGGATTTTGCACCTCTTTTCCATCACGTCAATGGCGATTCCGGGGGTTGTTCTCGGTCTTTCCTATGTTCTGTTTTTTAATGGGACGTTGATTTATGGAACGTTCGCGATTTTGATTTTGGTCAATCTGATGCACTTTTTTTCATCGCCGTATCTCATGATGTACAATACGATGAACAAACTAAATGAGAACTATGAGTCGGTAGGAGAAACGCTCGGGGTAAGCAGAATTCGGATCATTTTAGGAGTATTACTTCCGCTTTCGAAGGCGACGATTATCGAGATGTTTTCGTATTTCTTTGTCAACTCGATGATGACGATCTCGGCGGTATCCTTTTTGGCAACGGCGGCAACCCGGCCTCTTTCGCTGATGATTACGTCGTTTGAAGCGACGATGATGCTGGAATCGGCGGCTTATGTTTCGCTGTTAATTCTGTTGGTAAACCTTGTTGTTAAGCTTGGGCTAAATATCATAAGGAGAAAAATAGAGAAAGAGATATGACCATTACCAGAAAACAATTTGAGGTTTTAGCTCTTCTTGAAAACCGAAAAAAAGTTCTGACCCAGCGGGAGATTTCAGAGCTGATTGATTATTCGCTCGGGTCGGTCAATAAGCTGATCGGTGAGCTGAGCGATATGGGGCTTATTTTTGAAGGGAAGATTACCGATGCCGGGATTCTTGCTTTGGAACCATTTCGGGTAAAGCGGGCGATTTTTATCGCCGCGGGGTTTGGCGAACGGTTGATGCCGATCACGCTGAATACGCCGAAACCTCTTGTGAGGGTTGGGGGCGTAAGAATTATCGATACTCTTCTCGACGCGGTTGTAGCGGCAGGAATTGAAGAAATCTATATTGTCCGCGGGTATCTTGCGGAGCAGTTTGATCAGCTCTTATACAAATACCCCAATATCAAGTTTATTGAGAATCCGTTGTATCTTGAAGCAAACAACATCTCCTCAATCATGTGCGCGCGTTATCTTTTGCGCAATACTTATGTATTCGAGGCTGATTTGCTGTTGTATAACCCGAAGCTTGTCACAAAATATCAGTATTCCTCAAATTATCTCGGCGTTCCGGTTGCGATGACGGACGACTGGTGTTTTACGACCCGAGGGGAAATGATTACCGGGCTGCAGCAGGGCGGGGAGAACTGTTATCACATGTTCGGAATCGCCTATCTCTCCGATTCAGATGGCGCGCGGCTTTCCGATCATGTAAGACAGGTCTACGAAAGTCCCGGCGGCAAGGAACGATTTTGGGATTCGGTTGCGTTGCAGTATCACGTAAAGGAATACCAAATTGAAGTCAGAACATGCAGTTTTGATGACCTTGTTGAAATTGATACGCTATCGGAACTTCAAAAGTTGGACAGCACCTATAAAAAACTATGAGAAAGCCCCCTCCGGATTTTCGGAGGGGGCTTATCTTTAAAACTCAGGACGGTTTTTCGATTTTTCTTCGAGGGCATGGATGATGTATTCTCCGCCGACCTCGGCGCTGTGCCCGAGATTGAATACGTTTTCGCTTCGGGCATCCTTTATCTGCTGTTGGTATTGCTCGCCGTGTTCCAGCATGTCGGTCACGATATCGCCGACGGAGGAAAGATTGTCCATGTCGACCGATATCCCGATTTTGTCCCTTAGCGAAATTTCAAGAGGAACGATCGGAATTCGTTTATATTCCGGATTCATGATCTTCATCGGGGTATTGATGAAGACCGACGGTTTGAGCGTTGTGTAGGAGAATTCCTGGGCGATACTCGACCAGTCTGTGATGAGAATATCCGCAGAAAAAGTTGAAACATTCGAGGTAAAATCGACTTCGAATGACAGTTCATTCAGGTCTGCGTCTTGATAGGCGTTGACGATTCGTTGCATCTTGTCAGGGAACCGTTTGACGAATTCCGGGTGTGGGCGGACGATAATCTGGAACCCCTTACCGAGGAGGCTTTTTAGGATTTCGTCAATCGTCCCGTTTTCAAGGATGTTGTCTACCTGCCACGAGGGCGCGACAAGAACCAATTTTTTATCGCTTGCGCTTTTTTCGATATTTTCATAGCTTTCCATCAGTTCATCGAGCAGTCCGTAGCCATACTCAATCAACTTTTTAGGGGGAAGCTTATAGAGCTTTTCTGTTTCTCGGACTTCCCTTATCTGCTGGCTGCTGACACAAAAAATGGTATCGTAATGGTCGAGCGCACCTTCGCGGTAACCCATATGAAGGCTAACCATTCCGTGATCCAGATAGATGTATTCGATATCTTTTCGGACAAGGCTCCGTTTGATATGATAGGTTCCGAGATCCGGCATGGTCATGACCACCATGTCAGCGTCCATCTTCATCATAAACGGAATCAGAGCCATCTCGCTGATGAAATATGGAATGATCTTTTCGCTGTCCTTTTCGAAGATCTGGTCATTCGGGTCACTGGTAACGTAATGGATGACAATATCGGAATGGCCCTGTATATACTCAATCAAGCGTTTATAATACTTATAGAATCCGTTGTGGGCTGAATAGAATACCAGTTGTTTTACGGTATCGAGGTCTTTGTGGAAACGCTTTGAGTCAGCTTTGGAACGGGTTTTGTTTTCGCTCTCGACCTTCTTTTTCTTTGCCCTTTCTTCCTTTGAAAGAACGGGCTTTTGGGAGCGGTTTTTATAGTCGATATATTTTCGCGGGTTATAGATGACATTACAAAGAACCATAACAAGGATTGCTGAGAGGTTTCCAACAATCCAGTAAAGACCGACTCCCGCCGGAACGATAAAAGCGAAATAGGTTGAAAAGGCAACGAGAAAAATCGTCATGCCCCACTGGTTGAGGGCGCCCTGTTCGCGTTGGAGTACATTGAGGCGGTTTTGCGCAAGGCACATAATCAGCGTAGAGACGCCTGAGAGGATCGGTATCAGCAACAACGGGAAAAGAAATCCCGGAACGACCGAGAGATCAAGACCGAAGAAATGCATGTTTAGATTTGAGACCGAGTTGATCACAGAATCGAAATTCGGGATCGCCCCGCGAAGAGACTCGTAAGCAGCGGGGTCGGAATGAACCATATCGATGATTTTAAGTTGAGGGCCATATCCGAGCTCGGCAACGCCCAAGAGCTTCTCGGTAACGCCGGTAAGCGCTGTGATGGTATCGGTTCCGAGATGAAGAAGGTGTTTTAACGGATTATAGATAACATCTAAAAGGCCAAGAATCAGTGGAATTTGAAGAAGGGTAGGCAGGCATCCCATCGAGGGTTTATACTTTTCGCGCTTATAGAGCTCAAGTTGTTCCTCGGCTATCTTGTCCTTGTCTCCGGCATACCGCTGTTTGATTTCATCCAGCATCGGCTGGATCTTGACCATTTTGATCGAGTTTTTTTGTACCATCAAGGAGATCGGCATCAGAATTACTTTGGATAACAGCGTAAACAGAACAATCGCCCAGCCGTAGTTGTTGACGATCTGAAAACAAAAGAACATGATATACCCGAGAGGTATGCCAAAGACTGTATTGATAATTTCCATGATTTTGGCCATTGATAAACCCCGCCTTGTTTTTCATTTAACCAGCTATAACACCGGATCATTTCAGTTTGACCGAAAAGGAAAGATCCGCAGAACCGATTTCCCGATAAGTTCATCTTCCGAAAAAAAGCCAAAATCTCGGCTGTCCTTCGAATCATCAAAATTGTCTCCGATCAGGAACAAAGACTTTTTTGGGACAACGATCCTCTCTACCGTGGAACCAATGAAGATACGATTCTCTGATATTTTTATCTCGGTCGGATTCCCGTTGATGTAAATCAAATTGTTTTTTGCCTCAATCAGGTCGCCTTCAGTTGCTATAATCCGTTTGGTAAGGCTAAGGCCTGTCTCATTATCCCGGCTTGTTACGACGATATCCCCGGTTTTCGGGTGATAGTCGAAGCGGAAAACAATGATGATATCTTTATCCAATAGGGTCGGGGACATGCTGTTACCGTGAACGATCCCGAGCCGGAGGACAAACAGGTTGAGTAAAATAGCGATCAGGAGGGCTACTAACAAGAAAAACAGGGTGTGAGCTTTTTTGGAAGCGCATACCCTTCTTAAGACGGAATTATGCTTTTTTTGATCATTGTCGTTCAAAATATATGCGGTTGCTACGCTTGGTTTTTTGGATCGTCGGAGGTATCGGAATTGTCCATTTCCTTGAAGCGCTTTGCTTGTTTTTTCTTTTTGAAATATAGGCGAATTCGCTTCCAAAAAATCGCGATTACCGCACCGCTCGCGATAACGACGCCGAGAATGGCCTGGTACATATAGGTCATCGCGGATGGATCGAGGTAAGCGAAAGTATTGACTGAAAGAACGCCCATAAAACAAAGCACAAGCCCAAATAGCAATAGAATTTTTTTCATATGACGTATCGAGTCCCTTTCAAGATCTATAAGGACATTATACTTGAAATCTAGTTTGGTTTCAATGAATAAATCAAGGTCTTTTTCTGTGTGAAGAAAGGGTTATGCCGATTTATTTGGAAATCGATTCTGGTACAGTTAGGGAAAGGGGATAAGGCTCTTTTGAGAAGGTTCTGTTGACATGTTGAAGAACACACGATATTCTTAGAAAATAGCCGGTACTCCGGTTGTGAATACGGAATATAGTTTTAGGAGCATACATGAAAGAGGCTTTTTTGGCAAAATGGAAGAGGCTTTTTGAAAAGGATACTCCGTTCAAACAACGGTTACTCGTTTCCGGGATCCTCGGGATTGTGTTTGGGTTCACCTTTTTGCTTATGGGACCGATAGAGCTGACGGTCTCGAATCATTCGGTTTTGAATTTTTCATTTTTGGATATTCTTTTCGATCTTCTTCTTGTCTGGATTGCCGTTGCCGCCTTGCTGACAGGGCTCGGGCTTCTTCTGAACGGGCGAATCTATAGAATCTATTGTTCCGTTCTTTTTTCCGTAACCTTTATTGGCTACCTTCAGGGGAATTTTCTCAACATTAATTTAGGCTTAATGGACGGATCAAGCATCCCTTGGCAAAGCTACAAGGCCCATGCGATCGGAAATCTGGCGATATGGGTGGCGGCGATAATACTACCGCTTATTCTTTTGTATTTTAGCAGGAATATCTGGAAAAAGGTTCTGATTTTCTGTTGTGCTGCTATTCTTCTGATGCAGGCAACCGGTTTGGTATTTCTTTTTGTGAACGCGCCGGAAGACGCTTATGTCAAAGCGGATCAGATTTCAACCGATCTGTTTCTGACAACCGATGATATGATGAAATTGTCGCCGGACAAAAATATTGTTGTTCTTCTTCTGGACTACTTCGACAATGTCTATCTGGAAGAAATTCTAGCGGACAATCCGGACTTTTTGGAGCCGCTCTCCGGGTTTACGCGCTATACGAACGTTGTCGGCTCGACCGGAAGAACCTACCCATTTGTACCCTGTTTCTTAACGGGAGAAAAATGGGATTATAAAATTCCGGTAAAAGATTACTTGAAAAACTCATACGCAAACGGCACCTTTTTGCCGGACTTAAAAGAGGCGGGATTTGAGCGAAACTTATATCTGACCGGGATGCCTCCCGTTGTTGTAGGTAAGTTTGAAAACCTGATTGGGTTAGCGGATAATCTTGTCGAGAGCGACAGAGAGAACTCGGATATGCTCGATCGGAAGGGGATACTTCTTGACCTTTATTCGCTGTCGGCATTCCGGTATGTGCCGCATGCTATGAAGTCCAACTTCTCGATGTATACGGACGATATCAATAACCATGTTAAGTCCGCGCGGTATTTTTTGTCGGACGACTTATGGTTTTACAACAGATTGATCGACGAGAGATTGTCGCTTCAGGAAGGGGATAACACCTTCGCGTATTATCATTTAAGGGGACCCCACCGCCCGTATGTGATTGACGAGAACCTCCAACCGGTTGAGGAGTCAAGCGCTTATGAACAAGGGATCGCGTCATTCAAAATTGCATTCGAATATATTTCCCAGATGAAGGAATTAGGCGTTTTCGACAACGCGACAGTCATTATTATGGCGGATCATGGGAAATACTTTGATACGCTCGATTGGAGCAAGCCCCCTACGCCGATCTTATTTGTAAAACCATCCGGAGTAACCTCGGATCAGCCGCTAAAGAATTCGTCCGCGCCGGTAAGCCATGCTGACTTACATCCGACGATCCTCTATGAGGCGGGTGGAGATTATCGTAAATATGGGAAGACGATTTACGAGTACAGCGAAGGCGAGCAAAGAGTTCGTGAGTTCTTGAACAATATTACGATAGACGAAGAACCGGATGCCGAAGCGTGTTATTATGAGATTGATGGAGACGCGAACAGCAAGTCAAATTGGGAGCTGGTCTTCAAAGAAGAGATTATTTACTCTACCTATGGGAATAAAGCCGGGGGTTAGATTTTAGTTGCCGGTATTTTGAAATCAATACCCGAAATATGGCAATAGATAAATCATATGTCGAATGGGGCTTATTGCCGGCCGAACGATGAAGCGATAATTACAAAAATACGAAACCCCCGGATTTTCCGGGGGTTTTTATGTTAGAGAATTCCGCCGATTTCGTAGGCCATTTCCAAAAGTTTTTTGTTGACCGGCCGCCAAAGCCGTTTGAAGAAAACGGTACTGATCATTGGCTTTAGATGCTCAACGGTTTTCCCGGATCGATTAAAATTTTGTTCGTAGTATTTGAGATCATATTCCCAAACCAGTTCGTTGAAATCCGACAACTCTTCAAACGTACCTTCGCGCATCAGAGCCGTCTTCGCGTCGTAAGCGGCTTCTATTTCGCGGATTCCGCTTTTAAACCGCGCTTTATCGATAAAACCGGTAAACGAAGAGCGGGCAACAATTTCGCGAATGATCCAATAGCGCTCGGCTTCGGTTTCCTGTCCTTCTTTGAAAAAAGGAGTAGTTCCTCCGAGATAGATTGGTTTGAAGATGGAGCGGCAGGGGGTAGATGACGCGGTTGTTGATACCATGTTCATTCCGGGTACCGAAATAAAACTCGCGACAGTCGCGAGACTTTTTTTGGTGTCTCCGAAATGCATACAGGGTTGACTTGGCCTGTCCATATTCTGTTTCATATGCCGGCGGAGAGCGTATTTGAATGTACTGACCGTGACCCCGACTCCGTCTCCGTGGCGGATGCTCTTAAAGCCAAATACCGCATATTTTGAGACCTTCATTGCCCGGCCTTCAAGGTCGCTGATCACGCTGTCGGTAAAGCCGTATCTTCTTACCGGCGCACCGTCGAAAGATGCCTTTAAGTAACGTCCGAATGTTTTTTTCCAAAGAACTTTGTATCCCTCACGCTCTTGCTTTTTTACGCTTTCGCTACAGTCATCGTAATCGTCGCTCATGGTCAACATATTTGTAATCTCATAGAGCCGCTCTTCTTTTGATACCCTTTTTCGCACCCAATGTTTTCCCGCGGTTTCGACGACGTAGATATTATCGCTGTCTGCAATAAGATAGCTGTAGTCGCGTTTCGCTTTTGGGTCGAGCGACCCTTCTGTCCATGGACAATGACCATATGATTCGAAGAGCTCAATTATCAGGTCGGATCCTGCTTTTGCGGTGTCACAGCGTTCCAAAACAAGGCGGCAAATGTCGTTTCCAATCAGTCCGTCCGGGTTCGAAACAGGCGTTGCGCGGGTAGCAACGGTTTCACATCCGATCGAAACCCCCTTTTCGTTCATCCCGGTTTCGCATCCCCAGCACCATTTTGGCTTTTGCAGAACCATCCCATAGGTATGGGATACCTGCGGAATCGAAATGGTGGTAGTTTTTAACATTGTGCCTGACGGATGATCTTTCGCGTCTACCTCAAGCGTCAGAAAAACTTCGTTCGGAGAATGGTTGCTGTTTTTTCCGAAGATCAAACTCTCAATCAAGGTGTTCTCTTTATAGATTGCGATCGTATCGCCCATCATTCTCTCCTTGGT
>CAZGYK010000037.1:0-3284 GCA_964530485.1 uncultured Oscillospiraceae bacterium | reverse complement strand
GATTCTATGTAGATACTGAATCCGCTTGCCGATATCCAATAAAAAGGGGCTTTTGCCACCGGAATGAATTCCGTCTGGCAAAGCCCCTTTAGAGTGATGCTTACTTGAACGCTTCGTTCAGGAGGTCGCGGGATGCTTTCCCGTTTGCTCCCCAGATTCCGGCAGAGCTCCAGAGCTCGCCGCCGATACAGAAATCCTTGACGCCGAGGTCGAGGTACATCTTAATTGTATCGGGATTCGAGATCATCAGTTCCGCGCGGGGGCGAACGCCGTGTTTCAAAGCGGCTTTGATACATTTCTTTTCTACTTCGCGAACTTCATCCATATGATCGCCGAAGTTGAATCCGCTGTTCATCGAAAAGTCGGACGGCCCAAACTGGATCATGTCGACGCCATCGACCGCACAGATATCTTCGATATTATCGGCGGCGGCTTTTTTCTCGATCATAAAGAGCTTGACAACATCGCGGCAACGCTGGACAAAATCCATCTGCTTCATGCCCTGAATACATCCGACGAGGCGGCGGGACGGGATTCCGAACTGGCCGCTGTCCTGAAGGCTGTCGGACAGAATTGTATTGATAGTTGCTTCGACATCTTCGGCGGTTTTATGGTCAGTCCAGAGAATTCCCTGGAACCCGCTACAGATCGATTTCTGGGCAACATAAGCGCGGTTTGCGTAGTCTGTTTTAATGATTGATCCCATTCCGTGAAGCTCAGCGGCGACGCAGATGTTCTCAAGATCATACTGGTCAAACGGAGCGTATTCGGCAGAGAATTCAATATAGTCATAAAGTCCGGTAGCTCCAACTACCTCGGTCATCAATGGCCATGTATTAAAGACACGAGTCGCAAGTGTTATTTTTCCTGAGTTGAGAACTTCTCTCAATTGATTGACATTGGACGCCATTGCTCTAACACCCCTTTTTCTTATTTAATAAAAATCTAAAAATTTGTGGTCGATTAATAGTGGGCCGGGCCCTTGGAAGCGGAGGCTACATCTTTTCCGGCAATGACATCCTGGAAGATCTTTCCGTCGCTGTTCCAACGAGCGGCTGCGCTCCAGACCTCTCCGCCGACACAGAAATCCTTTACGCCGAGATCCAGATATTTCTTAAAGGTGTCAACGTCGGCGCCCATCAGCTCTGCGCGCGGGCGGACGCCGTGTTTGATGGCGGCCTTGATACATTTTTCTTCAACTTCGCGGACTTCGCTCATATGGTCGCCGAAGTTGAACCCGCTGTTCATCGAAAAGTCAGACGGACCAAACTGGATCATATCGACTCCATCAACCGAACAGATGTCCTCGATATTTTCTGCGGCGGCCTTTTTCTCGATCATAAAGAGTTTGACAACATCGCGGCAGATCTGAACAAAATCCATCTGCTTCATCCCCTGAATGTTTCCGATCAGGCGGCGGCTCGGAATACCAAACTGGCCTTCATCCTGAGCGCTGTCGGACAAAACCATATTGATGGTCGCTTCAACGTCTTTCGCGGTTTTGTGGTCGGTCCAGAGAATTCCCTGGAATCCGCTACAGATTGCTTTCTGGGAAACATAGGCTCGATTTGCATAGTCTACCTTAATGATCGAACCCATTTCGTGAAGTTCGGCAGCTCTCGCGATGTTTTCAAGATCATATTGATCGAACGGAGCATATTCCGCCGAAAACTCAATGTAATCGTAAAAACCTGTTGCGCCGACAACCTCGGTCATGACCGGCCATGTGTTGAATACGCGGGTTGCGAGCGTCGGTTTGCCAGCTTTGATAAGTTCTCTTAATCGGTTTACATTGGACGCCATTACTTTACACCCCTTTATCATATTTCGTGGTTGTTCCGGACGCGATCGGCGCCCAAAACTGCATAGTATAATTGTATCATCGATTGATTTTTTGGTCAATGTCGATCCCGTTTAAATAGGGCGTTTTTTAGCTCTTTTGAATATATAATTTTAGTAGAAACAAAGAAATTTTATTGAGTATATAGATATTGCACCCTGTAAATTACAATAATTTCCATATTGCTGTTATGCCTCTTTCTCGATGCGGATTAGTTGACTTAGGGTCATTAGAACTATATACTTATAAGCATATTTACTGTTGTTTTTGGGATTAAATCGTTCATAAAATCAACAAATCCAGACTTGTTTTTCAATGAGAAATAAAGATAAAATACTCGATTCAGTAGCATGCGATTGACTGTCAAATATCCATAATAAGTGTGGGAACAGGTCAAACACTCTGCGTTTCTGTCTTTATGAATCCAGCATCGACGTTTCTAAAGGCGATCTCCTAAAAGGAGGAAATGGATTGATTGAGCTAATCGGGGTTACCAAAAAATATGGAGATATCGTTGCGGTAAATGATATCAATTTTACCTTTGAGTCCGGAAAGATATACGGATTCTTAGGTCCGAACGGTGCCGGAAAAACGACGACGATGAGCATCATTACAGGGTGCCTTGCCGCGACTTCCGGAACGGTAAGGATTAATGGTCATGATATCTATGAAGAACCGTATGAGGCGAAGAAATATTTAGGATATCTTCCGGAGATTCCTCCGGTCTATCTCGAAATGACCCCTCGGGAGTACCTGAGATTTGTCGGGGAAGCGAAGGGGATAAAAAAAGCCGAGCTCAATGGGCAGATTGAGTCGGCGATAAAGCGTACCCGCATTACTGAAGTAAAAGACCGGCTGATTCGAAACCTGTCAAAGGGCTATCGTCAACGGGTTGGTTTTGCTCAGGCGATTATTGGATATCCGGAAACAATTATTCTGGATGAGCCGACCGTCGGGCTTGATCCGCGCCAGATTATCGAAATCAGGGAACTGATTCGTGATCTTGGGAAGGATCATACGGTGATCTTAAGCAGTCATATTCTCTCCGAGGTAAGCGCGGTCTGTGACCATATTTTGATTATATCGAAAGGAAATCTCGTTGCGTCGGATGCGACAGACGCCCTTTTGAAGCAGTTTGAAAATAGCAATTCTTTGAACCTTACGGTTAAGGGAACGCCAGACAAGATCAAGGCGGCGCTTAAGAAAGCCGGGGGAGTCTGGAGGGTTCGCCTGTCAAAACCCGATGAGAACGGACTGATCAATGTTGACATTGAAACCGATACGGAATCCGACCACAGGGACGGAATTTCAAAAGCGCTGGTAAACTCGGACTGCCTTATTCTATCGATGACTCAGACGACAAAGAATTTAGAAGATATCTTCCTTTACCTCACGAACGAGAAAGAAGCGGCGAAAACCGGGAATAAGCCGAAAAATTCCAGTG
>CAZGYK010000036.1:10837-11818 GCA_964530485.1 uncultured Oscillospiraceae bacterium | reverse complement strand
TAACATTTTAGATGCAAAAACTGGAGATATTTTATATGCAATTGGTGATATTCTTGATCGCGACTTTATTTTTAAAGAAATTACTCCAAACTCTGTTGTCTTTCATTTAGCAGGAATGATTGATATTGGAACTGCAAAAATAACTGAGTCGGAAATGCGGGGGATACCGCACCATATGATCGACATTCTATCTCCGAATGTTTCCTACAGCGTCGCCGATTATGTTCGAGATTCCGAAACATGTATTGAACAGATCGTTGCACGCGGAAAAACACCAATACTCTGTGGGGGAACAGGACTCTATATTTCTTCATTGATCGACGGGGTCAAAATTCAGGGATCATCCGCAAATTCAGCTATTCGTGAATTAATTGGCGCTGAATATGATATTGACGATGGAGAGACACTTTATAGAGAGCTCAGTATACTTGATCCGCAATACGCGAAGAAAATTCATAGAAATGACCGAAAAAGGCTGGTTAGGGCAATCGAACGGTTTCGAGAGGAAGGAATGACGCCGACCGAATCTGATCAAAAATCCAGAGAGATTCCATCCAGTTATAATCTGTTCGACATGATTCTTCTCCCGCAAGACCGCAAAGAATTGTATAGTAGAATTGATCAGCGCGTTGAAACGATGATGAAAAGGGGGCTGTTGCAGGAAGCGAGCTACGTCTATGAAAATCGGGCTAGGTTTATCACAGCAGCACAGGCGATTGGGTATAAGGAATTCTTTCCGTACTTTGAAAAAAACGAAGATATCTCATCCTGTGTCGAACAATTGAAGCAATCGACGCGCCGTTATGCGAAACGCCAGATTACATGGTTTAAGAGAATGCATGAGACAATTCATGTTGACTCTAAGATGTCTGAATTGGGTAAGATATTGTGCGAATTTAAAAAGCATTTGAAAGTTTAGTTTTTTTTGATACAATAGGTATATAAATATTGGAGGAAGAGAGAGAGATGAAAAATATGAAT
>CAZGYK010000036.1:5636-10827 GCA_964530485.1 uncultured Oscillospiraceae bacterium | reverse complement strand
TTCAGGTAACGACTTATCTGACAAACGGTTTCCAATTCAGGGGTATTGTAAAGGGATTTGACAATTATATTGTTATCCTTGAAAGCGAAGGACGTCAAAATCTTGTTTACAAACATGCGATTTCGACCGTGATTCCTTCGAAGTACATTTCTATTCTTGAAAAAGACCTTGACAAGGAAGACGATGACGAAGAAGATTCTTAAAGGTCTGCTGGTTCTGGTCATACTTGTATTGGTTGTTTATTTTGCTTTTCAAATAAACAATCTGCTGAACCCTTCTTATCAGTATGAAACAGCAAACATGTATACAATGGCCGACAGCGTCCCATGTACCGGGATAGCTGTTCGAAATGAAACCATAATCGACTTTGACGCCGTCGGCACACTCAATTTTAGGGTGAGCGACGGCGATAAGGTTGCTAAGGACTCTGTTGTAGCAGATGTATACTCTTCAAAATCGATAGCAAGAGACGTTATGGTTCGCAACCTTCTTTCCTCAAAACTAGTTGCGCTTCAACGGGCCACCGATTCCCAGAAGTTTGCAAGTACCAACCTCGACACCGTTTCAAACCAGATTTACCATACCATGGTAGATCTATCGAGAAGTATCGACAGTGGATCCTTTGATGAGTTTGATAAGAGTTCTCTTAAAGCGCTCGAACAGCTGTCTGTCTTTTCGCTTGCAACAAAAGCGGATCTCAACTACGACTCAGCCATTTCATCGCTTACTAGCCAGCTCGATGTCGTAAACCAGGATATGCTTGTTTCTAGCAGTGAGATCACTACGGGCGTCGGCGGCTATTTTGTCTCATACACTGACGGCTTTGAAACTCTAATCAATATGGACATGATTCAGACGGCGACTCCTGAAGAGTTGAAGACGCTGCTTGAGACAAATGACCGTGCGATTGAAACAAATAGCTGTAAAGTTGTATCCAATTACACATGGTATTTCGCCGCATTAATTGACAGTAAATACGAATCTCGTTTTAAGAAGGGCCAAAAACTTGAACTCGACCTCAATTACGCGCTTGTAAAAAAACTTCCGGTCAAGGTCGCTCAAGTTACAACAGATATTGAGAATCAACTTTCGATGATTTTGTTTTCCTGTGAATCGCTCAACTCAGACATAACAAGTCTTAGGATCGAGAGCGGGGAGATCAGTTTTCGAACCTACAAAGGGATCCGGATTCCAAGAAGCGCAATTCGAGTCATTGACGACAACGTCGGCGTATACACAAGATACGATAATAAAGTTCTTTTCAAAAAAATCACCTATGATTTTGAGAACGATGATTTTGTCCTCGCGAACCCGTCTCGTAAAAGTGACGAACTAAATCTTTATGATGAAATCATTTTGGAAGGCAAAGACCTGTATGATGGAAAGACACTCGGATAACCGAACAGATCACGCCAAACATATTCTTTTGGAAGCTCGGGAACTCGCCATTAAATCGGGAGTTCCCGATTTGCAAGTGATGGCCGTTTCCAAGAATCAAACAATCGATGCGATCGAAGAAGTTCGAAAAGCGGGCTTTACTCTTTTTGGCGAAAATCGCGTACAGCAACTTCTCGAAAAAAAAACCATATTTCGATCGGACGAACGCCGAACTCCATCTAATCGGGCATCTTCAAACAAACAAGGTAAAACAAGTTGTTGGGAATTGCTCCTTGATTCAAAGTGTCGACTCTATACGCTTAGCTAAACTCATCGCAGATATATCTGTAGAAAAAGGGATCTGTCAAGACATACTTCTCGAAGTAAACATTGGTTGCGATCCAAATAAATATGGTTTTTCAGTAGAACAACTTTTAGACGCCGTCTATGAAATAAACAGTTTTCATGGGATCAAAATCAAAGGACTGATGACGATCCCTCCGATAGGTCCACTTAAAGATACCGAGTCAATTTTCGCAGAGCTAAGAAAACTGTTTGTTGACATAAAGGATAAAAAAATAGATAATGTTTTTATGGAAATTTTGTCTATGGGAATGTCAAGTGACTATCAGGCTGCAATCCGTCAGGGTGCAACATTGATTCGCTTGGGTACAATCCTTTTTCATTTGTAAGATCGATCAATAATTCTTTCGCAGGAGGATTACTATGGGACTCTGGTCAAACATCAAGGATGCGCTTGGTTTTGGAGAAGAGGAATTCGGAGAAGAGAACGGCGAAGTCGGTCTCGGCATCGATGAAAACGATGAACCCGTCACCAAGAAAACTGAGCCGGAAAAGAAGAACAAGATAGTCAATATTAACGCGACAACCCAACTCGAGGTTGTTTTGGTCAAGCCTGAACGCTTTGATGACGCCAGCGGGATTGCGGACCATCTCAACAACAAGAGAACCGTTGTTCTGAATCTTGAATCGACAAATAAAGATGTTTCGCGCAGGCTTATTGACTTTTTAAGCGGTGTCGCATATGCAAATAACGGCCAAATCAAACGAGTCGCCAACAGTACTTTTATTATTACCCCTTATAACGTTGGAATCGTCGGCGACCTTCTTGATGAACTTGAAAGCAGCGGTGTCTATTTCTAATTTTGACAATCGCGAGAAGAATCACGAAATAGGATAACTGGAGGAGTATTGTTATGTTTACCAGCAACGAAATCAGAAACATAGAGTTTGAAGAGGTAAAAAGAGGGTACAACCAGCCTGATGTCAAAGCGTTTCTTCGCAAGATTGCCGAGCAGCTTGAGGCTGCTGAACAAGAAAAAGCAGCGATAGAAGCTGAAAAAAATGCAATAGCCAATGAAAAAGCTGCTTTAGAACAGAAATTGCTTGTCTTGGCCGATAAAGTTGAAGACTACCGCAAAGATGAGGATAGCCTTCGAACTGCTCTTTTGAGCGCTCAGCGTCTTAGCGATACAATTGTAAAAGAAGCAAATGAAAACGCTGAAATCATCTTGAACGATGCGAATAAAAGAGCTGAAGAAATTATTGGCGGTACAACGCGTAAAATTGAAGTTGAAAAAGAGACCCTTTCAAGAATGAAGACAGAAGTGTCGAGATTCAAAAACGACGTCCTCAATATATATAAATCACATCTTGAAGTTTTGAGTATGATACCAGAAGTTGAGGAAGAGGAGATGGCAGCGTCTGTTCAGAAAGATTCTGTCTCGGCGGAAGAACCAGCTCCGGCTGAACCTGTTGTTGAAGAAGTCATTACAGAAGATGCAACGATAGTCTTTGATGCTGCGCAAGCGCCGGTTGCTGAAATTCCTTCCGTTGATGAAACCCCCTCTGCTGTTGTAGTTGAGCCAGAGTCCAATATCGTAGAGGCGGCTCCCGCTGAGCCTTCCGATCCGATACCTGATGCTTTTGCGACCTTTACTCCTGTTCCGAGTATTCAGCCTGAGCTAGAAGAAACAGTAGCAGAAGATCAACCAGAGACAGCGACAGAAGAAAAAACAGAAGAACCAAGCCGTTTTGGCCAACTTGATTTTGGTGACGGTTTCGCATTTACGACAAAATAATCTGAGGTGATACCTTGTCAGTTGACTATAATAAAACTTTGAATCTTCCCAGTACCGATTTTCCGATGAGAGCTTCGCTTCCTGAAAAGGAACCCATGTACTTGAAAGAGTGGGAAGAAAAGCAGCTCTACCATAACGTCATAAAAAAGAATTGCGGAAAGCCGCAATTCGTGCTTCATGACGGCCCCCCATATGCAAATGGGAATGTGCATATCGGAACCTCCTCGAATAAGATCATCAAAGACTTTATCGTTCGATACAAGAATATGTCGGGCTTTTATGCTCCCTACATACCCGGCTGGGATATGCACGGACTACCGACAGAACGACTTGCTCTTAAAAAATTGGGTGTCGACCAAGACCAGTTGTCGCGCTCGGAACTTCGTAAAGTCTGCCGCGACTATGCGCTCGAATTTGTCGATATCATGACCGACCAATTCAAACGTCTCGGCGTTATCGGCGATTGGGAACATCCATACCGCACCATTGAAAAAACCTACGAAGCTACTCAAATCGAAGTTTTCGGTGAGATGGCTAAAAAAGGCTATATCTACAAAGGCCTGAAATCTGTTTATTGGTGCCCGGAATGTGTAACCGCGCTTGCCGAAGCTGAAATTGAGTATTCGGATGATCCGGTTGACACAATTTTTGTTCGCTTTCAAGCATCAAAAGACAACGGTATCTTTGAAAAACTAGGGATACCCCTGAATGAAGCATATTTTGTGATTTGGACTACGACAACTTGGACGATCCCGGCAAACGTAGCGATCGCTCTTCATCCTGAATTTGAATATGATGTCGTCAAGGCCGGCGACGTCTATTACGTCATCGCTGACGAACTTTTAGCCGACGTCATGTCCGCTGCAAACATAACCGACTATCAGATAGTCGCGACCGAAAAGGGGAGCGCATTCGAAAAATGTTGGGCGCACCATCCTTACCTTGATCGTGAATCGATGGTTGTCAACGGCGACTTTGTCACGCTCGAAACTGGATCCGGAGCAGTACATATTGCCCCAGGCCATGGCGTCGAAGACTTTGATTTGATCGCAGAGCATTATCCGGAACTTCCTGTTATCGTACCAGTAGATGACCACGGTATCATGACGGCGGAAGCTGGGCAATTTGCCGGTCTTACGACCGAGCAGACTTCAAAAGATCTGAAAGCGTTTTTGCTCGATTCCGGGCATATCATCGCTTCTCGAGAAATGACCCACCAGTACCCACATTGCTGGCGCTGTAAGAATCCGATTCTTTTCCGTGCGACCGAACAATGGTTCTGCTCGGTAGATGATTTTAAGGAAGAAACGATAAAAGCAATTGATGAGGTCACGTGGTCACCGGCTTGGGGTCAAGAGCGTATCACAAATATGGTGCGTGACAGAAAAGACTGGTGTATTTCCCGCCAGCGTTCTTGGGGTCTTCCAATCCCGGTGTTTTATTGCACTGAATGCGGAACCTATCATATCAGTGACGCCAGCATTAAGGCAGTTGCCGCTCTTTTCCGCGAAGAAGGTTCCGACGCGTGGTTTACAAAAGACGCGAAAGATATCCTGCCCGCCTCGGTCAAATGCGAAAACTGTGGCAACGGGACATTCACGAAAGAAACCGACATTATGGATGTCTGGTTTGATTCCGGATCGAGCCATCTTGCAATTCAAAATGAGCATCCTGACCTAAAATGGCCGTATGATCTTTATCTTGAAGGCAGC
>CAZGYK010000036.1:4010-5626 GCA_964530485.1 uncultured Oscillospiraceae bacterium | reverse complement strand
GTACCGCGGATGGTTCCAATCCTCGCTTCTTACTGCTGTTGCCCTCAAAGGACGTGCGCCTTATAAGGCGGTGGTCTCCCATGGTTGGGTTGTTGACGGCGAAGGTAAGAAACAATCTAAGTCGTTAGGAAATGGCATGGAACCCAAAGAGGTTACCGACCAATATGGCGCAGATATTCTTCGTCTCTGGGCATCTTCCGTCGACTATCAGACCGATATGCGCATCTCACCCGATATTTTGAAACAATTGTCGGAAGCGTATCGCAAAATCCGAAACACAGCAAGATTTATTCTTGGAAATCTCGGCGATTTTGATCCTGACCTTCATTCAACACAGGAACTGGAAGAGCTGGACTGTTGGCCGCTTTACCGGCTGAACGAACTGTTGGTTGAATGTAGGGAAGCTTATCAGAACTACGAATTCCATACCGTATATCACGCGCTTCATAATTTCTGCGTAGTTGATATGTCGAACTTCTACCTCGACATTCTAAAGGATCGTCTCTATATCGAACGGGACGATTCTAAGACCAGACGCGCTGCCCAGTCTACGATCTATACGATTCTTACAACGATTACGCTTCTTGTTTCTCCAATTCTTGCTTTTACCTCCGAAGAAATTTGGAAGCACTTACCGCGTTCGAAAGATTACAATTACGAATCGGTTTTGTTTAATGAGATTCCTGAATCGATCGATGTATCTTTCAGCGACTCCGAAAAAGCAAAGTGGGGCAAGCTTTTGGCGATTCGCGACGATGCGAAGAAAGCGCTTGAACTGGCTCGTAACGATAAGTTGATTGGCGCGTCTCTCGAAGCAAAGGTTGCTATCGGTGCATCCGGAGAATACTATGATTTCTATAAAAGCGTCGAGGACATACTTCCAAAAATCCTAATCACCTCTGAAGTCGAGGTAAAAGAAGACGAGGCGCTTTCCGGCGAAACAATCAGTATCGAGGTAACAAAGGCTTCCGGACAAAAGTGCGAACGGTGTTGGAGCTTTAGTGAATCGGTTGGGCAAAACAGCGAACACGAGACCCTCTGTGCGCGATGCGCTTCCATTCTCGGATAACAAACAGCATAGCGGTGTCGCAATGGCACCGCTATGTTTTGAAATGAAAAGGAACAGCATTTTGATTTTATATCTGGCTCTTATTCTGCTTTTGGTACTAATAGACCGATTTTTAAAAGTTTTTATGACAGGTTTGCTGTCTGGTGGTGGAGCTCAGCCTTTGATCCCTGGATTTATTCAGTTGCGCTATACCGAAAACACAGGTGCCGCATTCGGATCATTTAAGAACATGACGATCGTTCTTACCGTTCTTACATCGGTTTTGATCCTTGTGTTATTGTATGTTATTGTATCTAAGCTTGCCCATTCCAAGTTTCTCAATATAGCTCTTGTTCTTATAACTGCTGGAGGAATTGGGAACCTATATGACCGTATTGGTTACGGATATGTTGTCGATTATTTAGAGTTTACGTTTGTCAATTACGCGATTTTTAATTTTGCGGATGCGGTTATCAATGTCGGAGCGGTCATGTTGGTGATATATTTCTTGTTTTTGGACAAGCAGTTTTTTGTCCGTAATTCCAAAAAAGCTAAAAAAGACACGCCA
>CAZGYK010000036.1:0-3952 GCA_964530485.1 uncultured Oscillospiraceae bacterium | reverse complement strand
GAACCTATATCCAACGATTGATTTTTGATGGAAGTATTACAGTTAATGGTAATTGCGCCCCAAAGAATTATGTCGTAAAACATGGCGACATCGTAAATGTCATTTTGCCTGAATCAAAGGCATTGGAAGTCATTCCGGAAAACATACCTCTCGATATTCTTTACGAGGATGACGACCTTTTGGTTGTCAACAAACCAAAAGGGATGGTAGTCCATCCTGCTCCCGGACATATAGACGGAACGTTAGTAAATGCGCTTCTTTGGCATTGTTCTGACAGTCTTTCGGGAATTAACGGGATCAAGAGACCTGGGATCGTTCACCGGATTGATAAAGATACAAGCGGACTCCTTGTAGTCGCTAAAAATGACGCTGCCCATCTTTCACTTACAAGTCAGTTTGCCGAGCACAGCATGGAACGCCAGTATCAAGCTGTTTGTCATGGTGTATTCAAAGAAGATTCCGGAACAATTGATCGACCTATCGGCAGAGATGGCAAAGACCGCAAAAAATTTTCATGCAACGCAAAAAATGGAAAGCATGCCGTAACTCATTACGAGCTGATCCAAAATTTTGACCGTTTTTCTCATCTTTCGCTCAATCTTGAGACCGGACGAACTCATCAAATCCGAGTTCACCTTGCATCTATCGGCCACCCGGTAGCCGGAGACGTTCTCTATGGGCCTAAATCGACCCCAAGAGAGCTCGAGGGTCAATGTCTACACGCTAAGACACTCGGCTTTGTTCATCCTTCAACGGGCGAATTTATGCGGTTCGAGAGCGATTTGCCTGATTATTTTGTAAGCTACCTAAATAAGCTTTCGGGAAAGGGAAATGCATGACCAGAAAAATCAATGAACTGCTTGTTGTATCCGACGTTGACGGGACCCTGCTTCAAGCTGGATATGGCATTCCGAAAGAAAACATAGAAACCATCGAAAAGTTTGCCGAACTCGGCGGCAGGTTTACGCTTGCGACCGGCCGGGGTATTTCATCCGTCGGCAAATATACCGACTGGATCAATCTTTCAGCGCCTGCAATTCTTGTCAACGGTGGAATCATTTATGATTTCAACACGAAGAAAGTACTTCATGAGTTTACTCTTGATCCAGGTGTTCGCGTCGTTTTAAGAGAGATTATGGACGTGTTTCCACAGCTCGGCGTTGAAGTCCTGATTCGCGAAAACATCGTCGCTCTCCGTATGAATAACGAGGTTCACGACCATACGGCAGTTGAACATATCCCCGTTACCCTGACGGACATTGAAACTGTTGGTGATGGATGGAACAAAGTTCTTTTTGCTGATACGCCAGAAATGATTCTTCTGGTTAAGGAGTATGTCGAAAAGCGCTCTAAACATGATGAGCGTTTCAAGAAATACGATTTCGTACAAACATCTAAGATCTATTTTGAACTGATCCCGAAGGGTATCAACAAAGCTCAAGGACTTGAAAAACTGGCTGAACTTGTTGGAGTCGGCATGGAAAACACGGTCGCTATCGGAGACTTTTACAACGATATCGAATTGCTCGGTGCTGCCGGTCTTTCCGCCGTTGTATCTGATGCACCGGACGATATAAAAGAGACCGCAGACCTGATTGTCGGTCCTTGCCTTGGCGGCGGAGTTGCCGAACTTCTCAACAAACTCATTTCGCAATGTGATGCCGATTGACGGCAGGAAACAGGAGATTAATATGGACGCAAAAGAAAAGTTAGAACTACGTTTATTTGCAACCACCCTTCGCATCAACGCTCTAACAGCTGTCTACAGCGGAAAATCCGGACATCCCGGTGGATCACTTTCCATGATGGACATGCTCGCGTATCTTTATAAAAAGGTACTCCGTGTTGATCCGAAGAATCCAAAAGACCCGAATCGGGATCGGTTTGTGCTTTCTAAAGGACATTGTTCGCCGGCACTTTATGCGGTTCTGTCTGAGCTAGGTTTCTTTTCGAAAGACGAACTTCTTGGCTTCCGCAAAACCGGAAGACTTCTTCAAGGTCATCCTGATATGAAGAGTATCCCGGGCGTAGACATGAGCACCGGCTCGCTCGGTCAGGGGATATCCGCCGCATGTGGCATGGCGCTTGGCGCAAAAGTTCAGAACGCTGATTATCGCGTTTTTACGTTCCTCGGAGACGGGGAACTCGAAGAAGGTCAGGTTTGGGAAGCCTCTATGTTCGCTGCGGCGAAAAAACTTGATAACCTGATTGCTGTCGTTGATAACAACGGTCTTCAGATTGACGGAAGAATAGAAGATGTTAACTCTCCTTATCCGATTATCGACAAGTTTATGGCGTTTGGCTGGCACGTCATCAAAGCCGACGCGCATGATTATGATTCGATTGAGTCCGCAGTTGGTGAGGCTTTGGACAATCTGGGAAAAGGGAAACCTATCGTGATCGTTCAAAACAGCGTCAAAGGCAAGGACGTTTCCTTTATGGAAGACAAGGCGGAATGGCATGGAAATGCGCCGAATGACGAACAGTTCCAGATTGCAATCGGAGAACTTGAAACGCTTCAGAAACAGCTTGGAGGTGTCCTCTAATGGCAGAAAAAATAACAAAAGCTACCCGCGAAAGCTATGGAGAAGTTCTTGCGGAACTTGGCGCGGAAAACAACAAAATTGTTGTTCTGGACGCCGACCTTGCCGCGTCTACAAAGACGTCAGTCTTTGCGAAAAAATTCCCGGAGCGTTTCTTTGACTGTGGAATCGCCGAGGCAAATATGATGACCATTGCCGCCGGCCTTTCAACAACAGGACTGATCCCATTTGCAAGCACATTTGCTATGTTTGCGGCGGGCCGCGCTTTTGAACAGGTTCGCAATTCAATTGGTTATCCCCACCTCAACGTCAAAATTGGTGCGACTCACGCGGGACTTTCGGTCGGCGAAGACGGCGCGTCCCATCAATGTAACGAAGATCTCGCGACAATGCGAGTCATTCCCGGGATGACGGTTATCTGTCCGGCGGACGATACCGAAACACGAGCCGCAGTAAGAGCGGCTGTTGCCTACGACGGCCCGGTCTATCTTCGTTTGGGAAGAATGGCGACCCCTGGAATTTATGATTCCGACAACTACACATTTGAAATCGGAAAAGGGATTCAGGTAAAAGATGGGAATAGTGTAACTATTATTGCTACTGGAATCATGGTGGCGATGGCCTTAGAAGCAGCTGAAACGCTCAAAAACGATGGAATTGATGCCCGTGTGATAGATATCCATACAATTAAACCCATTGACCGTGATATCATTGTAAAGGCTGCGACTGAAACAGGTGCGATCGTTACGGCTGAGGAACATTCAATCATCGGAGGACTTGGTTCGGCAGTTTCTGAAGTAATCACCGAAACTGTTCCTGTTCCTGTTGTCAAGGTTGGCGTTATGGACGTTTTCGGCGAATCAGGACCCGGAAAAGAGATCCTGAAAAAATACGGTTTGACACCGGACCGTATTGTTGATGCCGCGAAAAAAGCTTACGGAATGAAATAAACCTAAATCCACAAAAAAACGGAGAACCCTTTCGCGGTTCTCCGTTTTTTGGGTTTCACCTTTTCATGTTTTATGCTATTCTTAGATTACTATCATTATTGAAAGAGGGAATCACGATGGATTATGTTGTGAGTGAAATTCTCGGCCGTGTCAAAGGAATGCGGACTGTTGAAGGATTATCTCCTAACGATATCGCCGAGAGGCTTGGTATGCCTGTTGAAGAGTATATGCGCTACGAAAATGGAGAAGAAGATTTTTCGGTTACTTTTTTATCCAATCTGGCCAACATCTATGGGATAGACCTTATGGAACTGATGACTGGAGAAAAGCCGAAGCTTTCCTACTACTCTTTGGTTAGAAGTGGGAAAGGTCTCCCGTTTAAGCGGATGAGCGGTTTTACTTATCATCATCTTGCCCCATTGTTTGGACTGGCTCAGGATGGCGAAAAGCTGGGGGATG
>CAZGYK010000035.1:5776-12138 GCA_964530485.1 uncultured Oscillospiraceae bacterium | reverse complement strand
GTCCCGGTTTTGATGAAACAAAACCAGAAGGGATCCGAACGGAGTGAGGACGGCGAGCGACGCTGCGCGATTAGCCCGGAGAGAAGCGATTAGACTGAAAACCTGAAAGCAGGGAGACGGTATGGATAAAAAGACCTTAAAAAATGCAGTAGAAGCGGTTCTTTTCGCGATGGGGGAACCGGTTTCCGCCGAGCGGATTTCGGAGGCGCTAGAGGAAGGGTTAGACGCGATTCTTGCGGCTCTCGAAGAGATCCGAGAAGAACAGGATGGGCGGCTTTCCGGAATTTGTCTATTGCAGTTGGAAGACCGATATCAGTTTGCGACACGTCCGATGTATGCTGAGTTTGTCCAGCGCGCGCTAGATACGAGGCGCAATACGCCGCTTTCCCAGGCGGCGATGGAGACGCTAGCCATTATTGCGTATAACCAGCCGGTTTCGAGATCGTTTATCGAGCAGGTTCGCGGCGTAGACAGTTCTTCTTCGGTCTCGAATCTTGTATCAAAGGGGCTGATCGCAGAAGCGGGAAGGCTTGATTTGCCTGGGCGCCCTGTCAGCTTTAAGACGACCGATGTATTTCTTCGTTCGTTCGGGATGAATTCGCTTTTAGATCTTCCTCCGACACAGGAGGAACAGCTCGAATATATGCAGCAGACCGAAATCAGGATTGATGAAGAAGAGGAATAGGCATTCGGGATCGAACCGAAGAATTCGGAGGCAGGAATGGGCGTTTTGCTCCTTGTTCTGAAAATTCTTGGAATTGTGCTCGCCTCCGTATTGGGCGCAGTCCTTCTCGCGCTGCTTTTGCCGGTAACGCTTCGGCTTCGGTACGACAGCGGACAGTTTTCGGTAAGCGTCCGGTTGTTGGCAGTATGGTTAAAGCTTTTTCCGAAAAAGGAAAAAAAGGCGAAGGCGCCCGCGAAAACGGAAACTCTTGAAAAAGAGGAGCCAAAGGAAAAGAAGAAATCAAAAATTGATCTGGAAATGATACGTGGGATGATTCCGCCGGCGAAGAGCTTTTTAAGAAAGCTTAGCAGGCATATCCGGATTCGCGGCGTAAAACTCGTTATTGTTGCCAGGGGAAGCGATATGGCGAAGACCGGGATTGCGGCCGGAAGAATCTGGGCGGCGGTTTGCAGCGGAACAGCGCTTCTCAACAATGTCTTTCGGATCAGCTATCGAAAAGTTCGGGTTATTCCGGAGTTTTCAAACGAGTACGAAGAAACGATAAATTTCGATTGTAAAGTAACGTCGATTCCGGTTATACTGATCATAGCGGTACTTGGTTTTCTGTTTCGTTATCTTGCGGTAAAGTCCGGCGGAGAACAGAAACGGAATGATCATATACATTTGGCGGAACGCAAAGAGGAAAGGGCGGGATAACAAGATGGCGAATGAACA
The DNA here is from genome assembly GCA_964530485.1 of uncultured Oscillospiraceae bacterium. Taxonomy (GTDB): domain Bacteria; phylum Bacillota; class Clostridia; order Oscillospirales; family Ruminococcaceae; genus WRIP01. The sequence goes on along the minus strand of CAZGYK010000035.1, from coordinate 10,739 downwards.
TTCAATGGAGAATATTATCGAAGTAGCTCTTCAGAAGCTTAAGGAGATTTCCGGAAGCGATACCATTATAGGATCGCCGATTTCGCTGGGAGAAGGGGTGACCGCGATTCCTGTCAGCAAGGTTTCATTTGGGTTTGCCGGCGGCGGAAGCGATTTCGGGAAACCGCAAAATGAAAAATTCGGCGTAGGGACCGGCGGCGGAGTCACCGTAACTCCGATTGCGTTTTTGGTCAACGGCCCGGAGGGAGTCAGGCTGATGGAGCTGATGAATCCGAAGGGATCGACGGTAGACAACATCATTCGCACAGCGCCGGATATCGTTGACCGCGTGTCCTCGCTATTCAAAAAAGATAGAGTCCAGGACGAATAACACCAGAAGGACGGCGGATGTCGTCCTTTTCATTGTGCAGAGGCACAAGATTGGAACAGCATGGAAGAACGGATACAAAAAGTTTTGTCTCAGCAGGGTTTTTGCTCAAGGCGTGCAGCTGAGGAAATGATTAAAAAGGGAAGAGTCAAGCTGAACGGACACCCGGTTGGCCTTGGCGATAAGATGGATCCTGCAAAGGATGTTATTTCGGTCGACGGCGAACGCGTTTTCCTAGAGCGGAAGGTTGAGAAACTCTATTATATGCTCAATAAACCGCGGGGATATGTTACGACGCTTGAGGACAGGCACGCCAAGAAAACAATATCCGAGCTTTTTGAAAAGATCAAAACGAGGATGTACCCGGTTGGAAGGCTTGACAAGGATTCTGAAGGTCTGATTCTCATGACCAACGACGGAGAGTTTGCGAATATGATTGCGCATCCGTCCCGCGGGGTTTCAAAAAGCTACCGCGTATCGGTTCGTCCCACGGCGACGGAAGAACAGCTTTCGACGCTTGCTTCGGGCGTTGAGCTAGATGACGGAATCACCGCGCCGGCCTCGGTTCGGGTAACCGGCGAAGAGCCGGGCAGGACGGTGTTCGAAATTACGCTTCGGGAAGGAAGAAACCGCGAAGTCAGGCGCATGTGTGAGGCGGTTGGGCTGGAGGTTACCCGGCTTAAGAGGACGTCGATCGGACCTCTTCGGCTTGGGCAGCTTGCGAGCGGGGAATACCGGGAATTGACCAAACAGGAGGTTATCGCGCTTCGCGGGGCATGTAAGAAGACGCGCGGAAATGAAAAATGATTGAAATGAAACGGATCGAGGATATTACGAAAGAATCGCGTTTGCCGCAGCATGATCTAACCGCGACGGCGTACTGCGCGTTTGACGGAGACATCCTTTTGGGATACTGCTTATTTTGCTTGGAAACGGAAGATATCCGGATTTTAGATCTCGCGACAGATCCAAAGGATTTTGGAATTGCAGACGGGCTTGCAAGAGCGTCGGCCTTTTTCGCGGAGCAGGCCGGAATGACAAAGATATTGATCGCCGGGAACAACGAAGAACTCCTGGTATTTGAGGCGGTTACGGGAATTTTTAGGAACAGGGAAGCAACAATTGAGGCGCTTTTCGGAACTTCGAGCTGCCAGACCGAAGCGGGCGGGGGTTGCAGCGGTTGTTCGATGGCGGGGAACTGTAGCAAGTCGGACGAGACACTAGGGTATGGCGGTTGACAAAGAGAGCGTAAAAACGGTAATATTAAAGGTACGGAGTTTTTAGACGAAAAGCCGAACAGGCGGCTATCTTGCTTTATAATGAGGTTGTTATGGTTAGAAGCATGACCGGATTTGGACGGGCCAAAGAAACGCTCAACGACAGGGAAATTTCGGTAGAGCTGCGCTCGGTAAACCATCGTTTTCTTGAGCTTTCTGCCCGTATTCCAAGGACCTACTCTTTTTTGGAAGAGCCGCTAAGAGCACATATTCAGAAATCGGTATCGCGCGGAAAAATTGATATCGCGGTTCAGATTCAGCCGATTGGCGAGAAGAGCGTTGTCATTGAACCGAATATCGACGTAGCGCGCGGATACCTCAACGCACTCGGCGTCATCACCGACAAGCTTGGAGTACGGTTTGACGTAGATGCGCTTGCCATCTCCCGGTTCCCGGACGTCTTTACCGTTTCCGGGGATACGCCGGACGAGGAAGAGCTTCTTTCGGATGTTTTGAAAGTTGCGGATATGGCGCTTTCGAGTTTTCTTGCGATGCGGGAAACGGAAGGCGAGAAAATGAAAGAGGACATCCTTCTTCGGATTCGGTCGATAGAGGAGACGGCGTCGGTAATTGAACTTGCGTCGCCGGAGCAGATCGAGCGGTATCGCGAACGGCTGACCCAGCGGATGAAGGCGGTTCTCGACACGAAAGAGATTGATGAAAACCGGATTTTACTCGAAGCCGCAATCTACGCCGACAAATCGGCAGTTGATGAGGAGACGGTCCGGCTCAAGAGCCATATTGCTCAATTCCGGAATATTCTAAAAGCGAATGAACCGGTCGGAAGAAAACTTGACTTTTTGGTTCAGGAACTGAACCGCGAAGTAAATACCATCGGCTCGAAGAGCAGCGACGTTGACATTACCGCAAAAGTCGTCGACGCCAAGGCGGAAATTGAGAAGATACGGGAACAGATTCAGAATATTGAGTAGGTTTGCAAAGAGGGTATTATGAATCTTTTGAATGTCGGGTTCGGGAACCTTGTATCGGAGGACAGGATTGTCGCTCTGGTTCATCCCGAATCGGCGCCGATTAAGCGGATTATCCGGGAAGCCGGAGAACGCGGGGCGCTAATAGATGCGAGCTACGGACGTAAAACGAAATCGGTTATCATCACCGACTCTGACCACGTGATCCTTTCCTCGCTGCAGCTTGAGAAAATTGCCGGACGGTATACCGTAACGGTTGCGGAGGATTCGGATGGGACGGATTGAAAACGAGAAGTATCTAGTTGTTGTCTCGGGGCCTTCGGGCTGCGGAAAAGACACGGTTGTCAAAGAATTGATGCGGATACGGCCGGATATTTCACTTTCGATATCCTGTACATCGAGACCAAAGCGCGACTATGAAGTCCACGGGGAACACTACTATTTTATCACCCGTGAGGAGTTCGAACAGCGCGTCAGCGCCGGAAAGATGCTTGAGTATACCGAATATGCAGGGAACTATTACGGGACACCTCTCACCGAGATTGAGGAGAAACTCAGCCGGAAGGAAACGGTTATTCTTGTCATTGAAGTTGAGGGGGCGAGGCGCGTCAAGGACATGTTTCCGGATTCCCTTCTTGTATTTATTGTTCCGCCTTCGCTGGAAGAACTGGAACGCCGCCTGAAACTTCGGAATACCGAATCGGTTCAGGAGCGGGAAAAGCGTCTTGAGATCGCGAGAAGAGAACTTCGATACCTGGCCGAATATGATCACGTTTTAGAGAACGATGAAGTATCGGTATGCGCTGCCGAACTGGATATTACGATACGCGAATGGCAGGAAACGCATTAGGCCTTGCGCAGAAGCGCGCTTCGGCTTTTGCGAAAAGGCTGGGAACAAGAGCGTTAAACGAGCCAATCATACAATGGAAGATAGATTTTTAGAGACTTTTGGTAGGAAGAGGTGTAGAGATGGAAAATCAGGAAATTCAAAAATTGGTTGAAGAAAGCAACAGTGTATTCAGTTTGGTGATCGCGGTTGCGAAGCGTTCCCGCGACATTTCGGAAAAGGCGCAGGAAGACCGGATCGAGCTGATTGATAAGCCGGTCAATATCGCGGTCGATGAGCTTTCAAGAGAGAAAATTCGGATTATCGAGTAATTGATGTTTCAAAGAATCACGAAGGAGGTGGCGGATGAATTGCTGCGTTGATGTGGCGGTTTCAGGCGCCACCTTTCAGTTTGACCGATTATATAGCTATACCGTCCCGGAGGCGCTTCGGGCGTTTGCCGTTCCGGGAGTTCGGGTTCTTGTCCCGTTCGGAAGCGGAAAGCCGCGGCTTGGCGTTGTCCTTGCTTACGCAAATGAAGCTGAAGGGCTTAAGGAAATACTCGATATCGAGCGGAACGAACCGCTTTTGAGCAAGGAGCTCGTCGAGCTAGTTTATTTTCTCAAAGGCCAGACACTTTGCAGCTACTACGACGCTGTACGGGCGGTTTTACCGAAGAACAGCCGGCTTATCGCCGAATTTAATGAGGACTCGGCAAAGATTGCGCGTGCCAGTACGGCGCATCTCGAAACGGTTTTTCAAAGGGCGGACCTTCCGGTATTGCCCCGGATGACCGAAAAGCAGAAGACTGTATTTGATCTTCTTGGCGAACCGATGACCTATCCGGAGATCTTGAAAGAGACAGGGATCACGCGTGATGTTGTAAAGCGGCTTGTAAAAAGCGGGATTCTTGAAGAGGTTGAGCGGGAGAAAAAGATTCAGCTCTATCAAAACTATGAGCTCTTTGAGGATTGGCGGCTGACAGAAGCTCAGCAACGGTCGTATGATCTGATCAGAGCGGCGATAGATGACCCGAAAGAACCGGGGACAACGCTCCTTTACGGGGTCACGAGCAGCGGAAAGACGCTGATTTATAACCAGCTAGTAAAGGATGCCCTAGATCAGGGAAAGACAGCGCTGTTGCTTGTTCCTGAGATCGCGCTCGCAACCCAGATGATCTACCGTTTCAAAGAACTCTTTGGGGAGCGGGTTGGCATCATTCACAGCGGTCTTTCGGACACCGAACGCCAGCTACAATGGCAGCGGATTCGAAACGGGGAATGCGGGCTTGTTGTCGGGACGCGTTCGGCGGTTTTTGCGCCGCTTACGAATCTTGGGATTATCATCGTCGACGAGGAACAGGAGCAGACTTATCTCTCGGAACAGAATCCCCGTTATCACGCGATAACGGTTGCGCGGTTTCGGGCAAAACACCACGGAGCGCATCTTCTTCTTTCTTCCGCGACGCCGTCAGTTGAGAGTTACAGCAATGCGAAGGACGGACGGATCAATCTCGTTTCGCTTGAAGAGCGCTATCAGGATATGCCGCTTCCAAAGGTTGCGA
>CAZGYK010000035.1:1571-5766 GCA_964530485.1 uncultured Oscillospiraceae bacterium | reverse complement strand
TCCGGTAACGGCTTTTCTATCAGCGAATACCTGAAAAGCGAGATTGACAAGCGGATTGAAAACAAGGAGCAGACGATCCTTCTTCTAAACCGGCGGGGATACCGGACGGTTTCGATCTGTTCGGCCTGTAAAGAAATTATCAAGTGTAAAAGCTGCGACACCGCGCTTGTTTACCACAAGAGTCTCGGACGGTATGTCTGTCACTACTGCGGACACAATGAGCCGTTTCGGGATACCTGCGAGACCTGCGGCGGAGCGATTCGTCAGACTGGAATCGGAACGCAGAAAATTGAAGAAGAACTCGATCTCTTGTTTCCGTCGGCCAAGGTTCTCCGGCTCGATTTGGATACAACAGGACGGAAGCATTCCCTTGAAGAGAAGATTTCTGCCTTTTCAAAAGGAGAGTATGACATTATTATCGGAACCCAAATGATCGCGAAGGGTTTGGATTTCAAGAATGTCACACTGGTTGGGGTTCTTTCGATCGATCAGCTGTTATTGATGCCGAGCTTTCGCGCGAATGAGCGGACTTTCGCGATGTTGACACAGGTTGTCGGGAGAAGCGGGCGCGGAGAAAAAGCCGGGGAAGCCGTCATTCAGACGATTGATCCGGAGAATCCGATTATTCAGCTTGCCGCAAAACAGGATTATCCGTCATTTTTTGAAAATGAAATCGTATCGAGAAAGCTACATCTTTATCCTCCGTTTTGTTCCATCAGTTCCGCCGGATTTCTTGGCCTGAAGGAAGAGGCGGTCAGGGTTGCGTCGGAGGGGTTCGCGAAGATCCTTGAATCGAAGGTGACCGAATCGACGGGGAAGATTCCGATTCGAATTCTCGGGCCGTCGCCGATGCGGGTCAGTTACGTCAGCGATCTGTTCCGCTATAAGCTTACGATGAAAAGCCGGGGCGACAGGGCGTTCCGGGAGATGGTATCGCTTGCGGTTTCGGAATTCTATTCGTCGAAGATTTCTAAAGATGTAAAAGTTTATGTCAATTTTTACGATGACAGCGACCTCTAAAAAGGGGTATAATACTTTGCAGACAGATAAGAAGCAAACAGATTTGGTTTTGGCGTTCTCTGGCTGCTTCTAAGAATACGGGATATTTAAGGAGACTCTATGGCACTTCGGAACATACTTACAAAAGAAGAGCCGCTGCTTCGGAAAAAGAGCAGAGTGGTGACAGATTATAACGAGAGGATTGCCCAGCTGATGGACGATCTTATCGACACGCTAAAGGAGGCGAACGGGCTTGGGCTCGCGGCGCCGCAGGTTGGTATTTTAAGAAGAGCGGTTGTCATGGTTGATGGGGAAGAGGTCGTTGAACTGATCAACCCGGAGATCGTCAGCCGCGAGGGCGAGATCGGGATGGAGGAGGCCTGCCTGTCCTGCCCGGGACTCGCGGGTTATGTTGTTCGGCCGGAGAAGGTCACGGTCCGCGCATTCGACCGGAACGGAAAGGAATTCACAAGAGAGTTTGAGGGAATTTCCGCGCGCGCGGCCTGCCACGAGACCGACCATCTCGACGGCGTTTTGTTTATTGACCTCGCAGAGGACGTTCACGACGACAGCAAGGAATACTACGAAGAACAGGAAGCGGAACTCGAAAGAGAGCTCGCTGAATTGGAACAGGGAAAGACTTCCGGAAAAGAGGACTGATCGGATTGAGAATTCTTTTTATGGGGACACCGGAGATCGCGGTTCCTTCTTTGCTTGCGCTTGCAGATCGTTATGAGGTAGTCGGGCTTTTTTGCCAGCCGGATAAACCGGTTGGGAGAAAACAGGTCATCACGCCGCCGGCTACAAAGGTAGCGGCCGAGGAGCGGGGAATCCCGGTATTCCAGCCGAAGGGCTTGCGGAATGAGGCCGCTACGGAACTGATCAGGCAGCTTTCGCCGGATTTGATTGTCGTTATGGCATACGGGAAAATTCTGCCGAAGATTCTTTTGGATTTTCCGAAGTACGGATGTATCAACGCGCATGCCTCTCTTCTTCCGAAATACCGAGGAGCGGCGCCGATTCAATACGCTCTTCGAAACGGAGACGAAAAGACCGGGATTACCATCATGCAGATGGATGAGGGCGTCGACACCGGAGATATATTGGCGGTAAAGGAAACTTTGGTCGCGCCGGAGGACGACGCGGAATCTATGTTTCAAAAGCTTGCTCTTGTTGCGGCGGAACTTCTTCCGAAGGCGGTCGCAGCGCTTGAAGCGGGAGAACTGATTCCAAAGAAGCAGGACGAGAGTCTCGCGACCTTTGCCCCGACAATTGAGAAGCAGGACGGGGTCTTTGATTTTCAGAAGGATGCGAGAGAGATCGTCAACCTGGTTCGCGGTCTTTGCATCTGGCCTGTCGCCAGTTTTGCTTTGGGGGAACGGACGATTAAGTTGTTTAAGGCGGCGTATGTTCCAAGCGAGGGAAAACCGGGCGAAGTACTCTCGGTAAAGCCGCTTATCATTGCGGCCGGGAATGGGGCGGTTGAATTAAAGACCGTGATGCCGGCGGGAAAGAACAAGATGGACGGAACTGCGTTCGCCGCAGGGCTTCGTCTTAAGAAAGGTGATTTTCTCCTCTAACGGGGAGTTGTTTATAGGAGAACAGCGATGAACATGATGTATCTTGGAGGTTATTACCTCGGGTTCGATCCGTACTACTTGATTTTGGTTTTGCCGGCGCTTTTGATTTCCATCTGGGCCCAGTTTAAGGTAAAATCGACGTTCAACAAATACAAAAAAGTTCCGACGTCCCATAACATGACCGGATACGATGCCGCCAGGAAAATCCTCGACGACAACGGACTTCAGAGTATTCCGGTTGAACGTGTTGCGGGAAACCTTACCGACCACTATGATCCGAGACAGAAGGTGATCCGCCTTTCGGACGAGGTATTTGGGAGCAATTCGGTAGCCGCGGTCGGCGTAGCCGCCCACGAGGCCGGGCATGCGGTTCAATACGCCGATGAATACGGACCGATTAAGGTTCGGTCGGCATTGGTTCCGGTCACCAATATTGGTTCTACGATTTCGATGCCCCTTGTATTGGCAGGTATTTTAGCGGGGATACCGATTCTTGCGTATGCCGGAATTGCGCTGTTCTCGCTTGTTACGCTCTTTCAGATGGTAACGCTCCCGGTTGAATTCAACGCGAGCCGGCGGGCAATTACCGTTCTTGAAAATTCGGGAATGATGGATCATCAAGAGCTCTCGGGATCCAAGAAAGTCTTGACAGCGGCGGCGCTCACCTATGTTGCCGCTCTTCTGGTATCGTTTATGAACCTCCTTCGGCTTCTTCTGATGGTAAGCGGCGGAAGAAGCAGACGCAGATGACGGCGCGGCAACTTGCAGTTTTATGTTTGATGGAGACCGAGAGAGGAGGTTATTCCAATCTCGTCTTCAAACGCGCTCAGCAGCGGGAAAAGCTGACGGCGGCGGATCTTGCATTTTGCGCCGCGCTTTTTTATGGGACGCTTGAACGCCAGGTAACGCTGGACTTTATTTTAGAAAAATTTTTGGCAAAACCGCTTTTGAAATTGGATCCGGAGGTTCGCGCGATTTTGAGGAGCGGACTTTGCCAGATTCATTACCTCAAAGGTGTTCCGCTTTTCGCGGCGGTCAACGAGAGCGTCGGACTCTGTAAACGGATGAAAAAGAGTTCGGCGGCGTCGATGGTCAACGCGGTTTTGCGAAAGGCAGCGGCTTATGACCTTCGGCGGCTTCTTGAGGGTCTCGAGGGTGCGAAGACGCTTTCGATTGCCTATTCGCTTGACCTCTCGCTCTGTGAACTTTTACTCTCGCAATACGGGGAATCGGTTGAGGAGATTATGCAGGGATTCTTTACCCGGGAACCGCAGGCGCTTCGGGTCAACTCCCTATACATGGATACGGCGACGGCGATTCAAAAACTCCAAACAGAAGGGGTTACGGCTCGGCCGGCGGAACTCGACGGCTGTATCGAAGTAGCGGACGGGAATGTCCTCAATACGGATGCGCTCGTTTCGGGAGTTGTTCGCATTCAGAGCGCGGCGGCGCAGGCCGTTGTTCACGCTCTCGCGCCGAAGCCGGAAGAGTTTGTTATGGATCTTTGCGCGGCGCCGGGCGGAAAAGCGTTGACGGCGGCGCAGATGATGGAAAATAAGGGACGAATTCTTGCGTTTGATAAACATCTCAACCGGCTGAAATTGATCGATGAGCGC
>CAZGYK010000035.1:0-1532 GCA_964530485.1 uncultured Oscillospiraceae bacterium | reverse complement strand
GAAGGGGTTTCGATCATCGAGACAAGACAGGCGAACAGCGAGGAACCGATTCCGGAATTTTTCGAAAAGGCTGACCGCGTACTCTGCGACGTGCCCTGTTCAGGTTACGGGGAGATCAACTCCAAGCCGGAGCTTCGGCTTAAGACGCCGAACATCGATGAAACGTTGGAAAAGATACAGTACCGTATTCTTGAAAACGGAGCAAAGTATCTAAAGCCGGGCGGAAGGCTGGTTTACAGTACTTGTACGATTGATAAACGGGAAAACAGCGGCGTAGCGGGCACGTTCCTTTCGGAACACAAAGAGATGCGCGCGGTCGACACCATACAGCTTCCGGGGTTTCAAAAAGACGAAAGCGGCTTTTATTTGAAACGGCCGTCGAAGGATAACGGCGAAGGCTTCTTCGCGGCGGTTTTCGAAAGAGTGGATTAATTGGAACAAAAAACAGATATTCTCAATTTGACAAAAGAAGAGCTTGAGGGATATTTTAAGACCATCAAGGAACCCGCTTTTCGCGTAAAGCAATTGTTTCGCTGGCTGCATCAGCGGCGGGTTGCCGGCTTTGACGAGATGACCGATCTCTCAAAAGGGCTCAGAGAACGACTTTCGGAGGACTTTTCAATCGGCGCCGTAGCGATTGCAAAAAAGCAGTGTTCCAAGGACGGCACCGTAAAATACCTCTTTTCTTTGGCTGACGGGAACTGTATCGAAACGGTTGCGATGTTTTATGAACACGGAGTTTCGGTCTGCGTTTCATCCCAGGTCGGATGCCGGATGGGCTGTTCGTTTTGCGCTTCGACAGTTGGCGGACTTGTTCGGAACCTTACGGCCGCAGAAATCCTTCTTCAGGTCTACGCCGTTGACCGGGATTTGGGAAGACGGGTTGACAGCGTTGTCATGATGGGAATCGGAGAACCGCTCGATAATTTTTGCAATGTAGTTCGGTTTTATGATATGATTACGGATGGAGACGGTTACGGAATCAGCAACCGATCGGTATCGGTTTCGACCTGTGGCTTGACAGACCGGATTGGTGAACTCGCGGCATTGAAAAAGCAGCTGACGCTCTCAGTTTCGCTCCACGCACCCGACGACGAGAAGCGAAGCAAAATCATGCCGGTCAACAGGGAGTTCGGTCTTTCTGAACTCATCAAGAGCTGCCGGAATTACCAGGAACAGACAGGCAGGCGGATTTCGTTTGAATATACAGTTATCGCCGGGTTTAACGACGGCGACGACGACGCTAAAAAATTGGCGGCATTGCTTCGCGGAATGGGAGTACACGTGAACCTGATACCGGTAAATGCCTCGGCGCGGGGCGGGTTTCGGGCAACACGAAAGGACGCCGATAGTTTTATGGTTAAGCTTACGGCGCTGCGGATCAACGCGACCGTAAGAAGAACGCTCGGCACCGATATCGACGCCGCTTGCGGACAGCTTCGGAGAAACAACCTCGAAGCGAAGTAGCGAAGGACAGGCCGGAATTCGAGCGGAACAAAATAGATTCATAAGTCAGTTTTCAGTTGAAGAAG
>CAZGYK010000034.1:11676-12204 GCA_964530485.1 uncultured Oscillospiraceae bacterium | reverse complement strand
GATCAACCCGAATGTTCCGTTCGACCTCTGGAAAGACGATTGGAGGATCTATTGCCGGAACCCTGGCAAACCACCACAGTTTATCGGCTCAAATGCTAACATTGAAAATTCTATTGTTACCGCGGGAAGCACCATTGAAGGAACTGTCGATTTCTCTGTCATCTTTGACGGCGTCGAGATTCAAGAAGGGGCTGTTGTCCGAGACAGTATTGTCATGCCGGGCAGCGTTGTAGAAAGCGGTGCCCAGGTTCAATATTCAATTGTTGCCGAAAACTCGGTGATCCATAAAGGCGCAAAAATTGGCGAACGCCCCGAAAACATGAAAGACAACCTGGACGACTGGGGAATCGCGGTCGTCTCCGGCGGTATCTCCATTGGCGAAAACGCAACAATCAAACCGAAAGCAATGATTTATGACAGCGTTCCGGAGGGAGAGACATGGTAAAGAGAAAAACACTGGGAATCATTTTTGCGAACATGCATGATTCATTTCTCGGCAACCTGACCAACGACCGCTCGCTTGCGTCG